>DBME01000466.1 GCA_002298155.1 Holophagaceae bacterium UBA706
GGCGCGCCCTGGGCTCCAGAAATCACGTAAGCGGAGAGCGGCGCGGCCCGGATGGGGGGTGCCGTCGAATACGCATGCTCTCCCAAACCAGCGTCGGCGCGTGAACCTTGCCTGCATGCCCACTTGAAGCGCCGGGCTGGAGCCCTAGGCCATCCCGGGTGGACCGGTGCTCGTGCCGCCTTTGGGCCCATCGAAGCTGGCGCGTGCCAACACCTCCGCCTATTCCCCTTCGTGTTTTTACCGGAGCCGGCTCTGCCGGCGGAGGAACGGGCCGGTACGTTGGGACAGGAAGGGCCCCCCGGAGCCCCCGACCTTGGTGGAGGCGGGTAAGATTGGGGGATGCTGCGCATCGAATGCATCGCCATCGGCTCGGAACTGCTCACCGCCTCGCGGTCGGACACCAACTCGCTCTGGCTCGCCGATCGTCTGGGCGAGATGGGCTTGGCCTTCCACCGGAAGACCGCCGTGGGGGATTCCCGGGAGGACCTGCGGGACCTGTTCCGGGAGGCCCTGGAACGGTCTGACGTCATCCTCTGCACCGGCGGCCTGGGGCCCACCTTCGACGACTTCACCAAGGAGGTCTGGGCGGAGATCCTCGACACCCCCCTGGTGGAGGACCCCGTCTCCCGCCAGGCCATCCTGGACTTCTACGCCAGCCGCAACCGCGTGCCGGCCGCCTCGAACTTCAAGCAGTCCCTGATCCCCCTGGGCGCCGAGGCCCTGCGCAATCCGGCGGGCACGGCCCCGGGCGTCTTCTGGGAGGACCCTCCGGGCCACCCGGGCCGGCGCATCGTCCTGTTCCCCGGGGTGCCGCGGGAGATGAAGCTCATGTGGGAGACCCACGTGGCCCCGCGCCTCCGGCCCATGGGCGGCGCGGGGGCCCGCACCCTGCGCATGGTCTTCGGATCGGTACCGGAAAGCACGCTGGAAGAGCGGGTGCGCGGCCTGCGTGAGCGCCACGCGGGCCTGGACTGGACCATCCTGGCCGGCCTGCACCACGTGGAGCTCCTAGCCCGGGGCCTGGATGCTGCGGCCCTGGAAGCCGCGGAGCGGGACTTCCGCAGGGAGATGATCCCCGATCTGGCCTTCGTGGGCATGGAGGGGGGCATCGAGAACGCCGTGCTGGGCCTCCTGGAGACGCGAGGCGAGACCCTGGCCGTGGCCGAGAGCATGACCGGCGGCAACATCGCCGCCCGGCTCACGGCCGTCCCCGGGGCCAGCCGCGCCTTCCTGGGGGGCGCCGTGGTCTACTCCGCCGAGGCCAAGGCCGCCCTGGCCGGCCTCGATCCCGACGTCATCCGCGCCGCGGGCACTGTTTCCGAGACCGTCACCCGCGCCCTGGCCGAAGGCCTCCGGGCGCGCCTGGGCACCACCTGGGCCCTGGCCGTCACCGGCAACGCCGGCCCCACCGAGGACAAGGACGGCCCCGCCCCCATCGGCACCTGCCTCTCCGCTGTGGCCGGCCCGGGCGGCGCGGCCTTCAAGGCATTCCAGATGTTCGGGAACCGCACGGAGATCCAGGTGAGGGGCTCCTCCTACGCCCTGGACCATCTCCGTCGCGTCATGGATGGGAAGTAGCGTTAGAATCACCGGACTCCAAACCCTCGCCGCGGACAACCGACCGTGACACCCCTCAACCAGCGCGTGATCTTCAGGAACCCGAGGATCGTCCCCATGGTCCTGGCCGTGGGCCTCGTCCTGTCCCTGGGGGGCGCCATGGTGGCGCGGCATCTGCAGGTGCAGCGCACCTACGCGCGCATGGAGATGGAAGCCGACATCGCCCAGGAGAACCTCATCTCCACCTTCCTGGGCTACCGGGACATCCTGCTGGGCTTCCGGGGGCATTCCACCACGACCCTGGGGCTCACCCGCGAGCGCTTCCGCCAGTACTTCACCGCCCTCGACCTGAAGACCCACCACCCAGGCCTGCTCTCCGTGAGCTACGGCCTCGAGGTGGCCGGCCCGGACCGGGACGCCTTCGAGCGCCGCCTGAGGGTGGAGATGGAGGACCCCGCTTTCGCCATCCACCCCATGGGCGACCGGGACCGGTACTTCGTGCTGCTGTTCGCCGAGCCCCGGGAGAGCAACCTGGGCTCCGTCGGCATGGACACACGCACCATGGCCGGCCAGAGCGCCACCATCGACCAGACCCGCGACTCGGGCGGCCTGGTGCTCACGGCGCCCATGAAGGTCCTGCAGTACGCGGGCCCCGACCCCGGCATGCTCATGCGCCTGCCGTTCTACCGGGGGACGCCCACCACCCTCGAGGAGCGCCGCAGGAACTTCCTGGGCTGCGTCAACGGCGTGTTCCGGGTGCAGGACCTGGTGGATGAGGCGCTGGGCCGGGAAACCCTGAAGAAGGTGGACGTGCACATCGAGGACGAGGGCCCCCAGGGCAGCCCCGCGCCTCCCCTGCCCCTGTACGGCCCGTCCCTGGAACCCGGCGGACGCCGCCTTGAGCGCACCCTGGAACTCTTCGGGCGGATCTGGCACATCCAGTTCCGCGCCCGGCCCGATTTCGTGGGTCATCAGGAATGGTCGCTGCCCGCGGGCATCGGCATCGCCGGGGCGCTCATCACCCTCCTGCTCTGGGGCCTCATCCGGTCCCTGGGCCAGACCGGCCAGCGCGCCCGTCTCCTGGCCCTGCGGATGATGGAGCAGCTGCGCGAGGAGGAATCCCGCCTGGAGGCCATGACCCTGGCCGTTCCCGATCCCCTGGCGGTGCTGGACGAGGACGGGCGCTTCCTCCACATCTATGGCCAGCAGGAGACCATCCTGGGCGTGGGCGCCCGGAACCTGCCGGGGAGGACCGTGGCCGAGATCGTGCCGCCGGCGGCCGCGGAGGCCCTCATGGCCGGCGTGCGCAAGGCCCTCGAGACCCGCAAGCTCCAGACCGCCGTGTTCGAGCTGGAATTCTCCGGCGTGCGGTGCGACTACGAGGGGCGGATGCTCCGCATGGGCCAGCGCATCGACGGCCGGCGCTGCGTGGTGCTCTCCCTGCGCGACATCACCGAGCGCACCCGCGCCGAGGAGATCGCCCGCAACAAGCAGAAGCTGGAGAGCCTGGGCGTGCTGGCCGGCGGCATCGCCCACGACTTCAACAACTTCCTCGCCGCGATCCTGGGCCACCTGAACCTGGCCCAGGAGAGCCTGGGCGCCGATTCGCCCGCGGCGTCCATGCTGAACCGGGCCGAGGCCTCGGTGCTGCGCGCGGCGGAGCTGGCCCACCAGATGCTCGCCTACTCCGGGCGCGGCAGCCTCAAGATCGACTTCCTCGACCTGAACCGCGTGGTGGCGGAGATGACCGAGCTCCTCTCCGTGTCCATCGCCAAGAAGGCCACCCTCTCCATCCACCTGGAGCCCGGCCTGCCCCCCATCATGGCCGACGCCGTGCAGATCCAGCAGGTGGTCATGAACCTGGTCACCAACGCCTCCGACGCCCTGGCGGGCCATTCGGGCTCCATCACCATCGAGACCCGGATGCAGGAAGCCGACCATGCGTTCCTGGAGGATCGGTTCCCCGGGCAGGACCTGGAACCCGGACTCTATGCCGAGCTTCAGGTCATCGACGACGGCTGCGGCATGGGCGAGGAGACCCGCAAGCGGATCTTCGACCCCTTCTTCACCACCAAGGCCACCGGACGCGGCCTGGGCCTTTCGGCCCTGCTGGGGATCCTCAAGGGCCACGGGGCCGGCATCCGCATCGAGAGCGAAACCGGCAAGGGCTCCCGCTTCGAGATCATCTTCCCCGCCGCCAGCCGCGACCAGGCCCCCGGCGCGACCCCCGCCGGCGCCGCCGATGCCGATGCGCGGCTATCCGGCACCGCCCTGGTGGCCGACGACGAACCCATGGTGCGCAGCGTGATGGTGGGGATCCTCGAGAACCGGGGCATGAAGGTCCTGGAGGCCGTGGACGGGCAGGATGCCGTCGAGATCTTCCAGGCGAACCGTGGCCGCGTCGACATCGTCCTGCTGGACATCACCATGCCACGACTGGACGGCAACGAGGCCTTCCGGTCCATCCGCTCCATGGAACCCCGCGTGCCGGTGATCCTCCTCAGCGGCTTCACCAGCCTGAACGTGGCGGAACCTCCCCTGGGCACCGCCCCCGCCCGGTTCGTGCAGAAGCCCTTCCGGGCCAGCGACCTGGAGGAGGCGGTGCGGGCCTGCCTGCGGGCACGGGAAGGCTGAGAGGGTGTCTTAACATTTCTTAACATCGTTGTTAAAAGGCCTTCATTATTAAATAATCATCAACCACTCGGTGCCACCCCTGAGGCCCCGGCGGAGGGCCTGCGCGTTTCCTTGCATTCCGGAGCCCCTTGCCCCGCCCAAAAACCACCGGGGCCGCAGCCTTCCCAGATGATATAATCTTTAAATTCACCCCCCGGAACGTCTCTGAGTTTCCCAAGATGCGGGCTAGGTCTTCTGCCCGAAGTTTGGAATACTCCATTTAACTCTTCATCCCAAACCCCGTTTCCACCCAGGAGGCCAGCAGATGCCTTTCTCAGTCCCCAAACGGCTCGTGCTATTTGGATTCCTCGCACTTGGCGGCATCCTGACAACGGGTTGCTCGACCAGCAGTTCGACGACGCCCGCGCAGGATTCCGATAACCGCCTTTCCGCGATCACGGTTAGCGCGGGAGCGATCACCCCCACCTTCAACATCGCCACGGACACCTACCGGCTGACCGTCGCCGAATCGGTCACCTCGACCACGGTTACGGCCACGACCCACAAGCCCACGTCCACGCTCACCATCAACGGCACGGCGGTGGCCAGCGGCACGGCATCCGCCGCGATCCCCCTCAACCCGGGCGCCAACACGATCCCCATCGTCGTCACCGCCCAGAACGGGCTGACCCACACGTACACCGTCGTGGTAACCCGCGCCCTCAGCACCAACAACAGCCTGGCCAGCCTGACCTTCTCCAAGGGCATCCTGTCCCCGGTCTTCGACGCCAACGTGCATGCCTACGACATGGGCATCTATTCCGGCCTGACGAGCCTCACCGTCACGCCCACCACCGTGCACCCCCGGGCCACCGTCAAGGTGAACGGCACCACCGTCGCCAGCGGCACGGCCTCCGCCCCCATCGCCCTGGCCGTGGGCACCACCGCCGTCACCGTCGAGGTCACCTCCGAGAGCGGCCTCAAGGCCACCAACACCATCACCATCAAGGAACTGGCCCCCTCTACGCCCGTGTGGGTGCTCGATTCCAACAACGGTTCCCCCGTCACCTCCGCCCAGATAACCCTCGTGAGTGAATTCGGCGACACGCTGGAGACCGCCATCCCGGTCAACGCCGGCGGCAAGGCGATGCTCAGCCTGGATCCCCTCGGCAAGTACACGATCGTCGCCAAGGGCGCCAACTCGGCCCAGGCATCCTACGTGAACTTCGATCCCTCCAAGGAAACGCGGGCGGACCTCTACTGCCACCCCCTGGGCATGATCTCCTTCCCCGCCCAGGCACCCATCATCACCGAGGTCTCCTACAGCGCCGACCTCAACACCTTCACGCCCATCAACGGCAACGCCTTCGCCGACAATGGCGCCAACATCAAGTACCTCATGGTCACCGCCATCGGCACCTCCGGCATCTCCCCCACCGCGTGGTCCGGTTTCGGAATGGGCATCCAGGTGGACAAGATGGCCTGGAGCTATGACTACACGAGCGCGGCCTACGAGGTGGAGAATTCCACTCCGGTGACCGTCAACGGCCTTCCCTACTACCAGAGCACCTACATCTTCCCCGTCGTGCTGAACAACACCACCGCGGGCGCCTCCCACTTCATCGACGTGGTCGTTTATGACGTGGCCAACAACCGCACCGAGCAGAAGATCTACGCCACGGTCAACAATGCCGTGACCAACGCCGCCGATCCCGACCTCTCCGCCGTCACGCCCACCATGGCCTTGGTCCAGTACCAGACCATGGGCCTGACCCGGGACGCCTTCGCCGTCACGCCCAAGGACAACCCGATCACCTATTTCGCCTACGTCCAGTTCAACGTGGGCTCCGGCGCCACCGCCCCCGGCATCCGCGGCTACGAGCTCTACCGTTCCGCCGACGGCGTCAACTTCACCAAGATCCAGACCCAGCACTACAGCTCCCTGAACAAGGGCAGCAGCGGCCTCTACCAGACCATGGACATGGATCCCACCCTCACCGAGGGTGTCGTTTACACCTACATGGTCAAGGTCTTCAGCAACAACCTCACCACCAACGCCGGCTACTCCCTGCCCTCCGCCACCCTCGGCTGCCAGTTCCTGCCCCCCTACACGGTCGGGCTCGCCAACCCGGCCATGGACGCGGTCAGCATGACGCGCTCGCCCCGGTTCGATTTCACGATCTCCAACCCCGCCCTCTTCGACCCCACGGTGTCCGACTACTTCCGCTTCTACCTTTACATCAAGGACAAGGTCGGCAATGAGGTCTGGAAGCTCGGCTTCCGCTACAACTTTATCCTTTCCAGGTTCGAGTACTACACTGGCGCAGCCTGGGCCGCGGACCCCGGCTTGTGCAGCGTCAGCGCCGATCACGCCACCATCAGCATCCAGTTCCCCAATTCCACGACCCTGATGCCCGGCGTCACCTACGAGTGGACAATCTTCGGAACGTCGACGACGACTGCGAGTTCCTTCTTTAGGAACGTCCCCGGCACCAGCGGCCTGGGCCAGACGCTGAGCTTCGGCAGCACCTACGAGAAGAGCTACGGCGCCATCAACGGCTACTTCACCCTGACCATCGACCCCAACGCCCAGTAGGAAGGTGAACATGCGAACCTCTTCAATCGGCAACCTCTCCCTCGCCCTGGCCCTGGGACTCGGCGTGCTGGGCATGGGCTGCAAGAGCTCCGACCCCGCGACCGCTGTCGTCCCCGCGGCCGGCGGAACCACCAATGGCTCCACCACGCCCGTCACCCCCGTCCCCGACACTCCGGTGACCCCTTCCAACCCCGGCACCGTCGACGCTTCCGTCCCCGCCCCCGCGATCCAGTATTCCTTCTACGTCGCCAAGTCCGAAGAAGACCTGATGGCCGACTCGGACTATGGATACATGATCGTCAAGGCAACCCCCGATTTCCGGGAAGCCAAGTTCGAGACGGCCGGTATCCAGGTGGTCGGGAAGTTCACCCTCAAGGGCTTCAATTACTATCGCTTGTTCAAGGAGTCTGGCGTCCTGGTGGCCCTGGACGGCCTCAACAAGACCGCGGGCGTGATCTACGCCGAGCCCGACACCCTCCTTCACGGCGATGCCGCCATCGTCTATGACAACCCGGATCCGCGCGTCCAGTCGGAGCAGTATTCCGCCTACATCACGCATCTCAAGGACGCCTGGACCACCTACGGTTTCGGTCCCTACCGTCCCGTGTCCGTCGGTGTCGACACCGGCATCAACTTCAGCCATGAGGATCTGACCGGCCAGGTGCTCCACGCATACTCCTGGTATGACCTCGACGCCGGCGGCACGGCCCTGCCCGCCTTCAGCGACCCCATCGACTACGTCGGAACCGCCCGCACCACCACCGACGGCAACGGGCACGGAACCCACACCGGCGGGACCATGGCCGCCGTAGGGAACAACGGCAAGGGCGTCGCCGGCGTGTGCTGGAACACGGACGTGATCAGCTACAAGGGTCTGGCTGATAGCGGCTCGGGTCAAACCTGGGCCATCTACGGATCCCTCTACCACCTGATCAACTGGAAGACCGCCAATCACTATACCCACACGATCCCCGTCAACATGTCCCTGGGCGGCAGCGGAGCATCCCAGTTCGCCATCGACATGATCGAGGCCGCCCTGGAAAACAACATCGTCGTCATCGCCTCCATGGGAAACACGGGCCAGAACTTGGCCCAGTATCCCTCCGGCTACTCCGGCGTCATCGCCGTGGGAGCCAGCAACGGCGAAGACAAGAAGGTCCATTTCTCCAACTCGGGCCGCAACATCTCCGTGTGCGCCCCCGGCTACAACATCATCTCCACCTATGCCTTCGGAAACGACATCTACTATTCCGAATCGGGCACCTCGCAGGCCGCCCCGTTCGTCACGGGCCTCGTGACCTACATGCTCACGTTCGCGCCCGACCTTACCCCTGGCCAGATCAAGACCTACCTTGAGACGAACGCCGACCTCATCGAAGGCGCCACCGGCTATACCATGACCACCGGTTGGGGCCGCGTGAACGTGCTCAAGACCATTGCCGCCGTCAAGGCGGATGTGGACGCCGGCACGACCAACATCCCTAACAACTACGTGGAAGGCCGCCTCAAGGTCACGGTTTCCAACACGTTCGAAGGCGTCACCACGCCTTTCTCCGGAGTCCCCGTCTACCTCTACAAGTGTGACGCCACTGGCGCCATCACCAACTACGTCGCCAGCAGCGTCACCGTTTCCGGAAGCATCATCAACGAGGACGGCGTGGCGTTCTTCAATCTCCTGAAGCCCGGTTACTACGTCGCCAAGGCGACCTATTCCGGCCAGGTTGGCACCACGGCAGTGTTCCCGCTTGCGGTCGGCCAGCCCATTCCGGCCCAGACCATCGCCTACTCCAGCCCGACTTATAAGATCCAGACTTTCATGGACGCTGGCAGCAAAGGCACCGAAGACGACGTCATCAAAGTCTGGGACGCCACGGGCACGCTCATCGCATCTTATGATTGGGATGCGCTGGACACCCTCGATGTCCTCCTGGCCACCGGGAAGACGTACACCATCGGCGTCTTGCCCTACAAGCCCCAGTACATCGGCGAGTACGCCCTTTACGTCTCCCGCAGCACCTATCCCGGCACTAATCCAGCCCCCGGCACCTTTGCCGCGCCCGACAGCACCGCCCTGCTGGGAAGCCAGAGCCACACGCTGGCCACTCCCCAGGCAATCGCACTCGACCAGCTCTACAACTGCAACCTGCCTACGGGCGGTGACTTCTACACCGTCACTATTCCCTGATCCAGGCCCATGAACGGAGAGAGGGTGGAGCGGTCACGCTTCACCCTCTTTTCGTGTACCGCTATGCTGAGCCCCGGAGGCCACCATGATCCGCATCTGGCTCATCTCCATCCTTGCCGTGGCAGCGGTTGCCGGAGCCCAGACCCNNACGCCGGAGGTGGTGGCAACCTTCACCACGGGTGCCGACCAGGACTATGGCGTGATCCGCTTCCAGGGGCACGCCTTCCCCTACCTGATCCAGGACGGCCTCCCCGTCCTTGTGGCGGTGGAGTCCATCGCGGCCCCAGCTTCTGACAGGGTGCGCTGCACGACGCCAAGGGGTTCCGCCTGGATCACCTGGGAGGCCCTGGCCAAGCACCTTGCAGAACAGGCCTGGCCCGCAAGAAGGGGCCCCTCGGCCTTCATGGGCCGGCTCACGGACGAATCGGGACGCTGGGAACTGCTGGTGGCCGATGACGCCGAAGGGGGCACAGGCCGCCGCGCGATCCCCCTGCACGGGTTCCCCGCCGCGACCATGAAAGCGGGCAACGTCCTGATCATCGGAACCCTGGACGACACCCTGATCACCGCGGACCAGCGGAACGAGGCCTACCTGATCGTGGAAAGCTGGATCGCGTTCTAGGAGCCTGTCTACGTAAT
>DBME01000382.1:0-7981 GCA_002298155.1 Holophagaceae bacterium UBA706
TGGAGGACCTTGGCGCCGAAGGCGGACAGGGCCGCGGCTTCGCGCAGGCTCATGACGGGGATGGGCCGGGCCTGGGGCACCAGGCTCGGGTCGGCGCTGAGGACACCGTCCACGTCCGTCCAGATCTGCACCTCGTCCGCCCCCAGGGCCTCGCCCAGGAGGGTGGCGCTGGTGTCGGACCCGCCACGGCCCAGGGTCGTGGCCGAGCCGTCGGGGGCGGTGCCCAGGAAGCCTTGGGTGATCCACAGGGCGCCCGTGGCCAGGCTCTCCCGCCAGGGCGCGGCGGCCAGGGCGATGGCCTTGAGGTCGGGACGGGCCCGGCCGTGCCGTTCGTCGGTGCGCATCACTTCGCGCACGTCCCGGAACGACGCGGCCATCCCCCGGCTCTCGAGCAGGGCCGTGAGGAGCCGGGCTGAAAGGGTCTCGCCCACCGCCAGGGCGGCGTCCCGGGCCCGGGGCGAAGCTTCCCAGAGGAGGCCCATGCCCTGAAGGAGTCCGGCCAGGGACTGGAACTGGCGCTCCCAATGGGGGAAGACCGCCTCATCCAGTCCCAGGCTCCGGGCCACGGCCCAGTGGCGGNNCGCCCGCGCCGTCCAGGTCGCCCTGGGAGGAGGCGTTGATGGCCTTGAGGAGCAGGTCCGTGGTGCCCGACAGGGCGGAGACCACCACGAGGCCGCCCGTGGGCAGTTCCTGGAGGATGATGTCCGCGGCCCGCTCCAGGGCCTCCCGGGTGCCGACGCTCGTGCCGCCGAACTTGAGAACCTTCATGGCAGGACCTCCCGCACCCAGGCCTCGACCTGGTCCCACTCGATGAGAAACGCGTCGTGCCCGTGGGGGCTCTGGACCCACCGGGCGCAGCCCAGGCGTCCGGCTTCCCGGGCGGCTCCCATGAGCTCCTCCAGGGAAGCCCGCGAGAACAGCTGGTCCGTCTCCAGGCCCAGCACATGCAGAGGCGCGCCGAGGCGGCCCAGGGCGGCGGCGAGGCCGCCCCGGTCCCGGCCCAGGTCGTGGCCGTCCATGGCGTCCAGCAGGTTCACGTAGGCCGCCCGGGTGAACCGGTCCGCCAGGGCCTGGCCGTGGAAGGCCAGCCATTCGCGGATCGAAGCGGCGGTGTTGAACCGTTCGGCCAGGCCTTGGGGGCTGCGGAAGGTGAGCATGGCCACCCGCCGGGCCAGGGAGATGGCTTCCCCGTCCGCCAGGGACGGGCTGGCCAGGATGGCGCGCTGGGCCTCATTGGTGCCCCACAGCCAGGCATCCGCCCGGCCACCGCAGCCGATGACCCCCACGGACCGGAACCGGTCGGGCGCCAGCAGGGCCAGCTCCAGGGCGACCATGCCGCCCAGGGAGCCGCCCAGGAGGGCCTCAAAGCGCAGGTCCTGCGCCTCAAGCCACCGGGCGAGGATTTCCGCCTGGTAGCGGGTCGAATAGCCCCCGGCGGGTTCGGGCCCCCCGGAGCCGTAGCAGCTGCCCGCGAGGTTGGGCGTCCACACCGTGGCCGCCTCGGCGACCAGGGGGGCTTCCGCCTTGAACATGGGGGCCCACCATCCCTTGGCCCCCGGCGCGTCGGCGGCGTGGGGGCCGCCGGTGAGCGCATGGAGGAGAAGCACCTTGGCCGGACCGTGGCCGGCGATGCGGAAGGCCGTTCGGTGGCCCTCCGGGCCTGTGAATTCCTGGATCAAGCTTCCACCTCCGCCAGGGCCCGCTGAAGATCTTCCTTAAGATCCTCCACGTTCTCCAGCCCGATGGAAAGGCGGATCAGATCATCGGTGACCCCGTTGACGGCCCGGTCCTCCGGGCTGAGCTGCTGGTGGGTGGTGGTGGCGGGGTGGATGATGAGGCTCTTGGCGTCGCCCACGTTGGCCAGGCGTGAGAAGAGGGTCACGGCGTTGATCACCCGGCGGCCGGACTCCAGGCCCCCCTTCACGCCGAAGGTGAGGATGCCGCCGAAGCCGGCGCCCTCCCGGAAGTAGCGCCGGGCCAGGGCATGGCTGGGGTGGCTGGGCAGGCCGGGGTAGTTGACCCAGGCCACCTTGGGGTGGCGCTCCAGCCACTGGGCGATGGCCAGGGCGTTGCTGCCGTGGCGGTCCATGCGGATGGGCAGGGTCTCGATCCCCAGCAGGAGCAGGAAGGCGTTGAAGGGCGACAGGGCCGGGCCGAAGTCCCGCAGGCCCTCGAGCCGGGCCTTGGCCGCGAAGGCCGCGGGGCCCGCCACCTCCGTGAGGACGGCGCCGTGGTAGGAGGGGTTGGGCTGGGTGAATTCCGGGAATTTGCCGCCGGCCCAGTCGAAGGTGCCGCCGTCCACCACCACCCCGCCCAGGCTCGTGCCGTGGCCGCCCAGGAACTTGGTGGCGCTGTGCACCACGAGGCTGGCGCCGTGCTTGAGGGGCTGGCAGACCCAGGGGGAGGCCAGGGTGTTGTCCACGATGAGGGGGATGCCGGCTTCCCGGGCCACCTGGGCCAGGGCCTCGAACTGGGGCACGTCCAGCTTGGGATTGCCCAGGGCCTCGATGTAGATGGCCTTGGTCTCGGGGCGCAGCGCGGTGCGGAAGGCGGCGGGGTCCGTGCTGTCCACGAAGGAGGCCAGGATGCCCAGGCGCTTGAAGCTCTGGCTGAACAGGGTGTGGGTGCCGCCGTAGAGGTTGGTGCCCGCGACGATGTGGTCGCCGGCCTTGGCCAGGGTGACGATGGCCAGGGTGATGGCGGCCTGGCCCGAGGCGGTGGCCACGGCGGCGACGCCGCCCTCCAGCGCCGCGACGCGCTTCTCGAACACGTCCACGGTGGGGTTGCCGATGCGGGTGTAGATGTAGCCGTCCTCGGTGCCCGCGAACCGGTTCGCGCCCTGCTGGGCGTTCTTGAAGGCGAAGGTCGAAGTCTGGTAGATGGGGGTCACGACGCTGCCGTGGGCATCCTCGCGGATGCCGGCGTGGACCAGCTTGGTGTTGAAGCCTTTCTTGCGTGTATCCATGGGATCTCCTTGGGTCAAGCGATGGGTTTGCGGGCCTGGGACACGAGGTGGCGCGCACCGGCACCTGCCGGCAGCGGGGTGCCGGGGTGCGCCGCCCGGCCTTCCATGAACTTGGCCCGCGCGGTGGCGCAGACCTTGCCGTCCTGTTCGAGGGAGGCATGCAGCAGGTGGAGAGGCCCGGCATTGCGGACCCATTCACCGCGGATGATGGCGGGGACACCCGTGCGCAGGGCGCCCCGGTACCGGATGCGCAGGTCGGCCGTATAGGCCTCGCATCCCCTGGCCAGAAGGCAGCTGGCCATGGCGCCGTCCAGAAGGCTGGAGACGATCCCACCGTGGACGATGCCCTCGTAGCCTTCGTAGGATTTTCCGCACCCGAAGGCGCCTTCCACGGTGTGGAGGCCCGTGACCCGGTAGTCCACCTGGAGGCCGAAGGGATGGCGGTCCCAGCAGACCACGCAGTGCGGGTGGTGCCGGAATCGCGCCTCATCCAGGCGGGCCTGGGCCGCCTCCAGCGCGGGATCCACGCCGCCGATGGCCTGAAGCCGTTCGAGCAGGGGATCCACATCCAGGGCCCCGGGCGTCGGTGGCAGTGCGCAGAGGATGCCCAGGCCTTCCCCGGCCTCATGGAAGGCGTCCGGCGCCAGGTCCGTCATGACGGCCGTGTTCAGGCTGGCGTTGATTTCCAGCAGGCCTTCCAGGATGGGATGGAAGGGCAGGTTGATGCCGTCCACGACCACCAGGTTCCAGCTTCGGGTCCGGGCGGCCTTGTGCAGGCTCCAGCCGTCGCCGAGGCATTCGACCCTGGCGTGCCGTCCCTCAAGGCCGGCCCGGAAGGCCGCCAGGGCTCCCTCCCGGTTGGTGACGATCGCTACCTTCATCGTGGTGCTCCCCGGAATGTGCGGAGGTTGGGTGGGCGAGGGTCAGTGCTGCCCTGCGTCTCCGGCGTGCTCCTGGCCCCCGCCGCAGGTGAATTCGCGGGTGAAGCGCTGGAGTTCGCCCCGGACCATGGCCTGGACCGCGTCACCCACGGTGGGGCTCTGGTTGCCCCGGAAGACCTCGATCCCCGCCTGGTTGAAGCCCATGAGGGGGCGAAGGCCCATGCCGCCGGCGATGAGGGCCGTCACGCCGTTCTGGGCCAGATGCTGGACCGGGGCGAGGCACCCGCCCTGCTGGTGGGGAACGGCGGGGAGCAGGCCCACCTTGGCGACCAGGCCGTCCTCGACGTCCACGACCGTGTAGATGTCGCAGTGGCCGAAGTGGGCACCCACCTGGGACTCGAGCCCGCCGGGGAGGGCGGAGGGGATGGCGATGCGTGTCGTTTTCATGGGCGTGTCTCCTTGAAAGGTGCGGTGGGCTGGAGCATGGATACGCGTTTGGCGGAGTTCTCCTGCCCGGCATCCAGGTGGGTGTAGACCATGGGCCCGGAACGCTTGTCCAAAGCTTCCGAGAGGTGGGGGCTTTCACGGGTGATCGCGCTTCGCCTCGGCTGGGCAGGCATGGGTGACCTCTCCAGCCATAATGAGCATATGCTCGCCAAGAATCAACCGGACCTTGGTCACACCCCAGCTGGGAGGACTCGCTGTCCGCGCATCCAGCCGTCGTTGGAGAGCATGCTCAGGTGGCGGGGGGCCCTGCCCGGGAACACCGTCACGATGCGGGCCTCCAGGAAGGCGTCGCGGTCGGAAACCGGATTTCCTTCACCACCGGTAGAACACCTCCGGTCCCTTCCGGTCTGCGCAGGTCCGGTTCAAACGTTGGGCGATCTGGAGGACGCGCGGGTCCTCCGTCCGGCGCGCGCCGGCGGGGCAGGTCTTGACGCAGGCGCAGCACTGGATGCATCGTTCCCCGTTCGCCTCCCCTCCTTCCGGCCCGATGGCTCCCGTGGGGCACGCCGCCACGCAGGCGCCGCACGCGTGGCAGAGGGCCCCATCCAAGGCAGGAGCCACGCCCAGGGGTTCCCGGAGGTCCCGGAAGGGGTGGTTGCCGGGTAGGGCGAATGGCGTGTCCAGGACACCGGTGGATCCCCCCCGGATCCGGTCGGCGACCGCCGCGCCGAACCTGCCGGCCTCGTCCAGATCCGCTGCGTCCGGGCGGCCCTGGGCGATCGGCAACCCCGGGGTGGAGTAGGAGTGCTCGCCGATGAAGGCCGCGGCCGCCACGGGCACGAAGCCAGCGGAGGCCGCCACCTCCGCCAATTCCAGAAGGGCGTCCTCGTACGCCCGGTTCCCGTAGACCACGACCACCACCGCGGGCTTGCCGCACCCGTCGATCCGCCGCAGCCGTTCCACCATCGCCGGAGGGAGCCGGCCGGCGTAGACGGGAGATCCGATCACGATCACATCGCCCGTCACGGCAAGCCGCCCCTCGGATCCGGAGCCGGGTGGGGTCAGATCGAGGGCCTGGCGCCAGGGGCCGCCAAGGCCCTTGGCGATGTGTTGCACGACGCACCGGGTCGCATGGGTCGGCGAGAAGGTGATCAGGTCCGTGGTCGTCTGCGTCATGACTTCGATTCTCGCATTGGTCGGGGCTCCGTGCCCCGGTTCCGGCTCCTCCGGATTTGAGGGAATTCAATCAAACCTGGGATGATGATTTCTATGTGACCTTCATTCCCGTCCGTTGCGCTTGGCGTAGCCCCCGGGATGGAGGCTCCCCTCACCCGCGGGCGTCCGTAACGCCCTGGAGACCGACATGATGGCAAGCGCAGCTCCGGACAGACCCCGCACGCGGATCCTCCTGGCCTGGCTCATCCGCCTGCGGTGGCTGGCCGTGTTCTGCCAGGTCACCGCGATCCTGATGGCCAACCGGCTCCTGCCCGAGGAACTGCCGATGGTGCCGATGCTGGGACTGGTGGCCTTCGGGGCCTTCAGCAACCTGGCCTTGCTCATCCGGCTCAGGCGGGCAGAACCCGTCGAGCCCGCGCTCCCGGGCCTGGTGCTGGGGCTGGACATCCTCCTCCTCACCGGCCTCCTCTATTGCAGCGGGGGGCCTTCGAACCCCTTCACCGCCATCTACCTGGTCCACATCACCCTTGCCGCCGTGCTCATGCCCCGGGCCTGGGCCTGGTCACTGGGCTTCCTTGCCACCGCCGCGTTCGGCCTGCTCTTCCTCTGGAACATCCCGAACCACACCCTCATGGGACACGGCGCCGGGGGCATGTCCCTGCACCTTGCGGGCATGTGGGTCGCGTTCGCCACGACGGCGTGGCTCATCGCGCTCTTTGTGGGGCTGGTCACCGAGGCGCTGGGCCGTCGGGACCAGGAACTCGCGGCCTTGCGCGACCTCAACGCGCGGCAGGCGCGGCTGGCCGCGCTGGCAACCCTGGCGGCGGGCGTGGCCCACGAACTTGGCACACCCCTGAACACCATCGCCGTGGCCGCCGGGGAGCTGCACCAGGCCACCGAGTCGCTGGGACAGGAGGGGGTCCCCCTCGGCCAGGATGCGGCCCTGATCCGCCAGGAGGTCCGGCGCTGCCGCAATATCCTGGACCAGTTGGCGGATCCCAGCGGCGCCATGCTGGGGGAGGACCCGAGGACGCCCGACTGGACCGCGGTCCAGGAGGCCCTGGCATCGGGCTTCCCCGAATCGGAAGCGGCGAGGATCACATGGTCCTTACCGGGCGAGGGCGGAAGCCGGCTCCCGGTGAAGGGGCTGACCCGCAGTCTCAAAGCGCTGGTCGCCAACGCGTTGTCGGCCACGCCGCCGCCGGGACGGGTCCAGGTCGGGATAAGCAACGACGGAGGCCGATGGCGGGTCGAGGTGGTGGACCCGGGCCGGGGGATGACCCCGGAGGTTCTCGCGCGGGCGGGCGAACCGTTCTTCACCACCCAGAAGACCGGCGATGGGATGGGGCTGGGGCTCTTCCTGGCCCGCACCTTCGCCGAGCATCTGGGGGGTGGGCTGACCGTTGCATCCAGCCCGGGGCAGGGCACCCGGGTGGAGATGGCATGGCCTGAGGCCGTCCATGGCTGAAGCGGGTCCCACCCTCCTGCTGGCGGACGATGACGCGGTCTTCCGCTCCCGTCTCGGGGCGGCCCTGGGGTCCAGGGGCTTCGTGGTCCTGCCCGCGGCGGACGTGACCGAGGCCCTGGCGATCGCCCGGAACGACAGCCCTGAATTCGCCCTGGTGGACCTCCGCATGCCGGGGGGCACCGGACTGGATCTGGTGAGGGAACTCCGGGCCCTGGATCCGGCCACGGCGATCGTGGTGCTCACCGGCTACGGGAGCATCGCCACGGCCCTGGAGGCGGTGCGGCTGGGGGCGCGGCACTACCTCACCAAGCCCGCGGACGTCGATGAGATCCTGGCTGCCTTCGGCGGCGACAGCGTGGCGGTGGAGCGCAAGGACCAGCCCGGGACCCCTTCCCTGGACCTCGTGGAATGGGAACACCTGAACCGTGTCCTCACCGATTGCGGGGGCAACCTGTCCGAAGCTTCCCGGCGCCTGGGGATCCACCGGAGATCCCTGCAGAGGAAGGTCGCGCGGCACCGCCCATCGCGGTGACGTGCGAGGCCGTCCCGGCCGGCGCCTGCGCGCGCAAAGGCCCTCCGGTTGCGGGTGTGCGACAAATTGACGCAGCCCGGCGCAGGTGGGCCGGACCTAGGATGGGATGAACGTTCGGGCTGATCCCAGCAGAACGGTTCAGAGTCCTTCCTGGAGGCGTTCGTCATGGTTTGCCGCCCATCCCGTTTCATCTACGCTCTTGTCGCGTGCTCAGGCATGCTGGTGGCCCGCGCCGATACGCCCGGCTCGCTGCATGGCCGGGTCAACCTCAAGGGGGCGGGTCCCCTGGCCGGGGCCGAGGTCACGCTCACGGCGCGGGAGACGGGCCTCACGGCCACGGCCCGGACCGGCGCCAGGGGGGACTTCTCCTTCGCCGGCCTGGCGCCGGGTACCTACGTCGTGGTCGTGCGGCACCCGAGGCTCAAAACCGCCGGAGAGGCCGTCCTAAAGGTGGAGGCCGGCAAGGCCGCGGCCGCGAGCCTGACGCTGGACCCGCTGGAGGCGCGGGCCAC
>DBME01000382.1:7998-12842 GCA_002298155.1 Holophagaceae bacterium UBA706
GAAAGCCGGCGCGTTTCCTCCAGCGACACGGCGGCCCTGCTGCAGGATCTTCCGGGCGTCCATGTCATGGGGGCCGGCGGCGTCTCAAGCCTGCCCTCCGTGCATGGCCTTGCCGACGACCGCCTGCGCGTGAAGGTCGATGGCATGGACCTCGTCGCCGCCTGTCCCAACCACATGAACCCGCCCCTCTCGTACCTCGATCCCGCCAGCATCGGCGCGGTGAAGGTCTATGCCGGGGTGACGCCTGTGAGTGTCGGAGGTGACAGCATCGGGGGCACGGTCATCCTCGAGAGCCGGCAGCCCGCCTTCGCCGCGCCCGGTCAGGGGCAACGCCTCCAGGGCGAGGCCGGCGCCTTCCACCGGAGCAACGGCGAGGGCAAGGGCGCCCATCTCTCCGTGGCGTTCGCCACCGAGTCGTTCAGCATCACATACGCCGGCAGCACGTCCCAATCGGGCGATTACAAGGCGGGCGGAAGCTTCAGGTCCTTCACCGCCACCGGCAATCCGGGAGTGGATCTGGCCCCCGATGTGGTTGGCTCCTCGGCCTACCTGGCCCGCAACCAGTCCTTCGGGCTGGCCCTGCGCGGCGGACGGGACACGGTGGGCCTGACGTTCGGGTGGCAGGACATTCCCTACCAGTACTATCCCAACCAGCGCATGGACCTGCTCGGGAACACCGAGCACCGCGCCAATCTGAGCTACCAGGGCCAGCGGGACTGGGGAACCCTGGAGGCGCGGGTGTACCGCGAGACCGTGGACCATTACATGAACTTCGGCGCCGACAAGATGTTCTGGTACGGCAACCCGGCGACGGTCCCCGGCATGCCCATGACCACCGGCAGCTTCAACACCGGCGCGACCCTCAAGGCGAGCCTCGACCTCGGCGAGGGCGACGTGTTCCGGTTGGGGGGCGAGTTCCAGCATTTCCGTCTGGATGATTCGTGGGCGCCGTCCGGAGGAGGGATGGCCCCCTACACCTTCCTCAACCTCGACAATGGACGGCGCGACCGCGCGGCCCTCTACGGCGAGTGGGGCGCGCATGCCGGGGGTTCCTGGACGACCCTTCTGGGCTTGCGGTACGAGCAGGTCCGCATGGACGCCGATCCGGTCCACGGCTACAACCTGGCCGGTTTCCCCACGGTCCCGACACCTGCCGGTGCGATGAACCAGACCCGGGATGCCGCCAACTTCAACAATGCGGACCGGAGCAAGGTGGACCACAACCTCGACCTGGCCCTGTCCGCGCACTGCACCCCGGACCCCACCCACGACTACGAAATCGGCCTGGCCCGCAAGGTGCGCTCCCCCAACCTCTACGAGCGCTACAGCTGGTCAAGGGCAAACATGATGGCTGTCATGAACAATTTCACGGGCGACGGAAACGGCTACATCGGCGACCCCGCCCTCAAGCCTGAAGTGGCCTACACCCTCAGCATCACCGGCGACTGGCACAGCGCCGACCGCCGCAGCCAGCTGAAGGTGACTCCCTTCTGCACCCGTGTGGCGGACTACATCGACGCCACACCCTGGAACGGGGCCACGGACCAGCCCCTGTCCCCGCTGGTGGCCAACCAGTTCGTGGCCCTCCGGTTCGTCAACCAGGAAGCCCGGATCTGGGGCGTGGACCTTTCGGGCCAGGTGGCGCTGGGCGGGACGCCTTGGGGCGAATGGGGCCTGAAGGGCCTGCTCAGTTCCACCCGCGGCACCAACCCGACTTCCGGGTATGGCCTGTACGACATGATGCCCTTCAACGCGAAAGTGATCCTCACCCAGGAATGGGGCGGCTGGAGCGGGGCCCTGGAAACCCAATGGGTGGATGCCAAGACCCGGGTCTCCGTTCCGCGCAACGAGGTCAGGACCGGCGGCTACACCCTCTTCCATCTGCGCTGCGCCTACCTCTGGAACCAGGTCCGCTTCGACCTGGCCGTGGAGAACCTCCTGGACAAGCTCTACGCGTCCCCGCTGGGCGGCGCCTACGTCGGCCAGGGGCGGACCATGGGCATCAATTCCATCCCCTGGGGCATCGCCGTTCCGGGCATGGGGCGCTCCATCAATGCCGCGGTGACGGTGAAGTTCTGACACCGGCACGACGCGGAAGACCGGCGCGCCAGAACAGAACCCCGGCCAGGGCCGCGAACCCCAGGAGCCCGATCTGAAGGGAGGTCATGCCTGCCCAGACAAGCGCATCCCGGTCCCCGTGAAGGAATTCCAGCAGGTACCTCAGAACCGAGTATCCGCCGAGGTGGAACCAGAACACCTTCGGCCACCCCGTTTGACCTTCCCGGATCTTCCGTGCCAGAAGGATCACGATGCCAGCCAGGGCGAGGTCTCCGATCGCTTCATACAGCTGGGTGGGGTGGAGGGGCGGCGTAACCAGGGACGTGGGAGGAATGAATCCCTGTTGGACCGTCCAGCGCCACACCTCGCTGGGGACGCGGTGATCCGGGGTCATCCAAGGCAGGATGGTGCCGTATTTCGGCAATGGAATACCCCAGGGGAGCGTGGTGGGAACGCCCCAGGCATCGCCATTCAGGAAGCAGCCCAGGCGACCGAGGGCTTGTCCGGCAAGGACGGTGGGACTTGCGATGGCGAAGGCTTTCCAGAAATCACCGTGGGCCCTGCGGAACCAGACGAAGGCGGCCGTGACGCCTCCCGCCAGGCCCCCCGTTATGGAAAGTCCCCCTTCCCAGATGAAGAAGAAGGACCAGGGGTGCGCCAGGAGCGCCTTCAGGTCCCAGAACAGGAAATCGAAGATCCTTGCCCCCAGGATGGCGCTCAGGAGGATCCATGGCAGGCCCTCCAGGAAGACGGTGGCTCCCAATCCTGCCTTCTTGAGCCGGTGGGCGGCCATGACCGCCGCGACCAGGATGGCGATGAGGAAGTAGAAGCCCTCGTAGAAAAAGATGACCTTGAAACCCAGGTCGAGATGGATGGGCAGCACAGCAATCTCCAGGTCCCCGTGGTGTTGGCCTTTCCAATCCTGGCAGAATTCAGAACGGGTAACAAAAACGGCTGGGGTGCCTGGAACTCAGGTGGGGGCTGTACCATTGCCGTGTGGCAATTTGGGCGAACTGATGCAACACAGAGTTGCACCGAGGCGCGGAGGACACAGGAAAGCCCCCAGGGGGGCGACTTTCGCATCACCGTGGGCCCAGGACCGAGCGCCGACCCACGCCGCCCAGTCCCTGCTCGCTGCGCTCGCCGAAGCTCTNNGCTTCGCGTCCATGGGGGGGGTGGCCCTTTTGCATGCGAGCCTGCAACGGACCACCCCCCCCCATGGCCGTGACGGGACTGGGCTTGGATCGTGGGTGGAACGTCCTGGTCCCGGGAAGTGGGCTGGGTTTGTACACCTGATTCAAGTTGAGACGGTGTCACACCGGCGGCCAAACCAGCACCCCAAGCTCGTTGGGATTGAACTCGCTTCATTCCAATGGGAGGCCGGTCCTGGGGCATGCCCAGGCAGGTCTTGTACAAAACCAGAAACTGCGCCAGATGGCGCGCATCAATCCAAAACGACCCCATCGGGTCGCCAGTGGCCTTCGGCCTGGGAGAACGAAATGAAAACAGGATGGACCCCCTTCTCGGCGATCGTGCTCGGCAGTTCACTGTTCATCGGTCTTGGCCAGCATGCCCAGGCACATGTCCCCGGGTCGAGGCCCGGCGCCGTCTATACGCTCAGCAACGCTGTTTCGGGCAACCAGATCCTGGAATACCGGCGCGCCGCGGACGGGGCCTTGACCTACGCGGGAACCGTGGCATCGGGAGGCGCGGGGACGGGCACCGGCCTGGGATCCCAGGGGGCCGTGGTCCTCAGCGATGACCGCGAGTGGTTGTTCGCTGTCAATGCGGGCAGCAACTCCATCTCCTCCTTCTCCGTGCACCCGGGTGGCCTGGTGCTTGTGGATACGGCGCCGTCCGGCGGCATGACGCCCGTCAGCCTGACGGTTCGCGGCCACCTCCTCTATGTCCTGAACCAGGGCGGAACCGGCAACATCACGGGCTTCTGGGTCGGCGCCCACGGGCGGTTGAAGGCGATTCCCGGGTCGACGCTGCCCCTGAGCAGCTCGGCGGCCGGAGCCGCGGAAGTGGCCTTCAGTCCGAACCAGGAAACGCTGGTGGTGTCCGAGAAGAACACCATGACCCTCGACACGTACAAGGTCCGGGACTATGGCCTGGCCGTCGGACCGACAACCCATCCGTCCAACGGCGCGGTGCCGTACGGTTTCACATTCACCGGACGGGATGAACTGCTGGTCACGGAAGCAGGGTCCAATGCCGTGTCTTCCTACGATCAGGATGGCAACGCCTTGGCTTCCGAAAGTGCCAGTGTGTCCAGCCAGGGTGCCGCACCCTGCTGGATCGCGGCGACGCCGGATGGAAGCTTCGCTTATGCCACCAACGCCCACGTCGGAACCATTGCCGGCTTCTCGGTCGGAAGGGAAGGCGCCTTGACCTTCCTCGGGCTCACGCCCACGCCCAGCATCCCCGTGCTGGACATCGCTTCCGCCTCCCGCTTCGTCTACGCCCTGGCTGCTGGCACCAACGAGATTCTTGCCTACCGTGTCCGCGGGGATGGGAGTCTGGACGCCCTCCTCGGTGCCAGCGGACTTCCCGCCACGGCGGTAGGTTTGGCGGCACGGTAACAAGGCCGCCCACCAGGGCCCGTTCTAAGGTGTGGTAACAAAACCAATTCTCATCAGCAGGGATTGGCAGGCCTTATCTCCTTCATCTCTGACATCGGTGTTCATCCCTGTTACGCAGGGCCAAGGCCTGGTTGGGTCGGCGCATGCAGGTAAAGAGCGTGCCGACCCAAACCGTCGCTGGCCCTGCGTAACAGGGATGAA
>DBME01000014.1 GCA_002298155.1 Holophagaceae bacterium UBA706
GGCGCAGACGCCGCCCTGGCGGCCCTGGAAAAGGCTGCCCCCGGCCACCCCCTGGCCAAGGACGCCCGCAAGCGCTTCGACGCCCCCCTCAAGACCCGCCCCGGCACGCCCGCGCCGGCCTTCTCCGTGAAGAGCCTCGAGGATCCCTCCGTGGAGTACACCCTGGCGACCTTCAAGGGGAAGTTCGTCCTCCTGGAGTTCTGGGCCACCTGNNACCTGGTGCCCCTACTGCGTGGCGGAGCTGCCCGCCGTCCACAAGGCCTTCGAGCGCTTCAAGGGCCAGGGTCTGGAGATCCTCAGCTTCTCCCTGGACAAGAAGCCCGGCGACGTCGCCCCCTTCCGCGCCAAGCGCCTGCCCATGCCCTGGAAGCACACGTGGCTGGAAGGCGCCAAGGCCAACCCCGTGGCCGAGGCCTACGGCGCGGCCGGCATCCCCAAGTACGTCCTCGTGGGCCCCGACGGCACGATCCTGGCCGCCGACGCCACCCTGCGGGGCGCCGACCTGGAAGCTACGCTGGCGAAGTTCCTGGCTCCGAAGCCCTGATCCGGTAGATCAGCAGGCACGCGTCGCGGCGCCCCGGCAGCGGGATGCGTTCGTCCGGTTCCACCCCCGGCACCTCGAAGGTGTTGCTCACCAGCAGCGTCCCGGGCCGCATCTCCGCGCGGACCTTCTCCCACAATTCGGGCATGGGCGCCGGGCTGAGGAAGGCGTAGACCACGTCGAAGCCCGCCAGCTCCAGGTTCCAGAGGCTGCCCAGGTGGATCTTGCAGTTGCCCCTCACGGGCAGGGTGCGGATCCATGCGATGAGGCAGGTGAGGGGGGAGGCCTCCACCCCCAGGAAGAAGCCGTCGGGCCGCTGCCGGGCCAGGAAGGCCAGGGGTCCGCCCAGTCCCGCGCCCAGGTCCGCGAAGCGGAGCATGGCCGTGGGGCAGAGGGTCAGCAGGGCCTCCCAGGCCGCGTGGTTGGAATTGTAGAGGGGCACCCGGGTCAGCACCCCGCCCCCATAGACCAGGAGCAGCGCCACCAGCGCCACCGGCCAGACCCAGGTGGGCAGCGGGTGGCGGAGGATGTAGTCCAGCAGGAGGGGGAAGAACAGCAGCCCCGGGGACCACCGGGGCGCAAGTCCCAGCCCCCGCCCCACGGCCGAAGCCAGGATCCCCATGATCAGCACCGCCGTGGTCCCCCGGAAGGAGGCCGGCAGCAGCCCCGCCCTGGCCACCGCGGCAAGCAGGAACCACGCCGCCGCCAGGGCGAGGACGGCCCGGAGGATGGGGGACCAGGAGCGCATTCCTGGATTATCCGTACTTCAGCGAAATCCTGTTTGAAAAGCCGTGTCCAAATGCGCTCTCGTCACCCCAGCCCCTTTTCCCTCAGCGATCCTCAGGCGTTGCCGATGCGCACGTGGCCGGTGAGGCCGAAGTCGGGACGGAAGCCCTTCAGGCGTACGTACCCCTGAAGATCCACCTGGGTCCCCAGGCGGAAGTGGAGGTTCAGGGATGCGGTTCCCTGGTAGCCGTCCACCTGGAGGTGACCCGCGAGGGACGCCTTGCGGCCGGAGAGGGTGAGGCCGACGGTCCCCAGGGCGGGGGAGCTGGTCATGTTGATGCCCAGGTCCAGGCCGGAGCCGGTGACGGTGGCGAGCTCACGTTCGGTGAGCCGGGGCAGGGTGGTATTCAGGGACAGAGCCATGGCAAGACCTTTAATAAATGGTTTTAGGAGTTCCGGTTGAAGGTCCGGGAAAGATCCAGGTTGGACGGGAACCCAGCTTTCTGTCCACAAGGAAATCCAATTAAATTACCATTTATATATTTGACCCTTATGCCCCTGTGGCAGGTCCTCCCGTTGCTATTCTTGAGCGATGGCATGCACCGGACGTTTCGCGCCCTCCCCCACCGGGGAACTCCATCTGGGCAATCTCCGCACGGCCCTGGCGTCCTGGCTTTCGGCGCGGGCCCGCGGGGGGCGGTGGATCATCCGCATGGAGGACGTGGACACGGCGCGCTGCCGCTCCTCCCTGGGGGATGCGCAGCTGCGGGACCTCGCGATGCTGGGCATGGAGAGCGACGGGCCCGTGCTCTGGCAGTCCCGCCGGGGCGGGTCCTACCAGGCCGCCCTCCAGCGGCTTTTCGGCCAGGGCGGGCTCTATCCCTGCATCTGCACCCGCAAGGATCTGGCCGCCATGGCGTCGGCGCCCCACGGGGAGGACGGCCTGCGGGCCTACCCCGGCACCTGCCGCCACCGGCCACTGCCCTTCCTGAGGCCGGACGCGCTCCGGTTCCGGGTGCCGGAGGGGGCGGTGGCCTGGGATGACCTCCTGCTGGGACCCCAGGACGACGACCCGGCCCTCCTCACGGGCGATCCCCTCCTGCACCGCCGGGACGGATGCTACGCCTACCACCTGGCGGTGGTGGTGGACGACGGGGAGCAGGGCGTGGACGAGATCGTGCGGGGCCAGGACCTGCGGGGAGTCACCGCCACCCAGGTCCGGCTGCAGGAGGCGCTGGGGCTGCCCCGGCCGGCCTACGCCCACCTGGGTCTGGTGACGGCCCCGGACGGGTCGCGCCTGGGTAAGCGGGACGGGGCCCTGGGCCTGGCGATGCTGGCCCACAAGGGCATCGGGCCGGAGCTCGTGGTGGGGTGGCTGGGCTGGAGCCTGGGCTGCCTGGAACGCCCGGAGCCCGCGGCGGCCGGGGACCTGGTGGCCGGGTTCCGGTGGGACCGGGTGCCCCCGGGGCCCGTGGCCGTGCCGGCCGCCTGGACCTGAAATGGGGATGCGTGGCCCGAATACGGAAAAGCCCGGCCGAGCCGGGCTGTTCCGATCCTTCCGCGGGGCTCTAGGCCAGGCCGTTGACCTTGAGGGTCAGGCGGCTCTTGTAGCGGTTGGCGGCGTTCTTGTGCAGCACGCCCTTGCGGCAGGCCTTGTCGACCACGCCGAGGGTCTTGGGCAGCAGCGTCGCGGCTTCGGCCTTCTTGCCGGCGGCCACGGCAGCCAGGAAGTTCTTGATGGCGGTCTTCATCGTGGAGCGGTTGGCGCGATTGCGCAGACGGGCTTCCACGTCGTGGGCGGCTTTCTTGGCGGCGGACTTGTGATTGGCCATGAATCCTGACTCCTGGATACCTGATTTGAATCGACCCTTGGGGCGTACGTGCGAACTGAAGGTCGCCCATGGAGGCGAAGAATCATCATACCTCCGCCCGCCCCAAGATCAAGCGGAAAGACCTTGATAATCGCTTAAGTTGGGGCTTCCCGCCGGGGCCGGGTTCCTTCATGCTGGTTGGAGGCCCCTGGCTTCCGGTTCAAGGATTGTCATGGAGCGGGCATGGAGCGTATGAAACTGGCATTCACCAAGGCCCTGGCCGGGGCGTTGCCCGGGCAGGAGATCGTCCTGGAACGTCCCCGATCGGGGGAGATGGGCGACCTGGCCTTCCCGTGCTTCAAGGCCGCCAAGGCCCTGGGGCAGAACCCGGCCCAGCTGGCCAAGGATCTGGCCGCCAAGCTGGCCGTGGACGGGGCCGAGGTGGTGGCCGCCGGTCCCTACCTCAACCTCAAGCTGCAGCCGGCGGTGCGGGCGCGGGTCCTCCTGGAGGCCCTCCTGGGCGACCGCCCCTACGGCAGCGCCGAACCCCACGGCGAGACGGTGATCGTCGAATACAGCTCCCCCAATATTGCCAAGTTGTTCACGATCGGGCACTTGCGCTCGACCATGATCGGCCACGCCCAGGCCCAGGTGAACAAGTACCTCGGCTGCAACGTTATTCGCCTCAATCATTTGGGTGACTGGGGCACCCAGTTCGGGACCCTCCTGGCCGCCTACAAGCACTGGGCCGAGGCCGAGAACCCCGCCCTGGAGCAGGACTTCCCCTGGGCGGAGGAGATCCCCGCCAAGCTCCGGAGCCCCCTCTACCGGCTCTTCCAGCTCTACGTCCGCTTCCACGCGGCCGAGGAGGAGGATCCCGCCCTGCGGGAGGAGGCCCGGGACTGGTTCCGGCGCCTGGAGGAGGGCGATCCCGAGGCCCGGCGCCTGTGGTCCTGGTTCCGCGAGATCAGCCTGCAGACCTTCAACCGCATCTACGAGCGCCTGGGGGTGGCCTTCGACCACCTGGAGATGGGCGAGGCCTTCTACCAGGACCGCCTGGCGCCGACCCTGAAGCGCCTGGAGGACGCCGGGATCCTGGCCGAAGGCCAGAACGGCGCCCGCATCGTCGACCTGGAGGACGTGGGCATCGCCACGCCCTGCCTGGTCCAGAAGGGCGATGGCGCGAGCATCTACGCCACCCGCGACATCGCCGCGGCCCTGTACCGCCAGGAGGCCTTCGCCTTCGACCGCTGCATCTACGTGGTGGGGGCGGACCAGATCCTCCACTTCCAGCAGATCTTCGCGGTGATGAACAAGCTGGACCCCTGGTTCGCGGGACGCATGATCCACACCCCCTTCGGCATGGTCAACCTGCCCGAAGGCAAGATGTCCACCCGCAAGGGCAACGTCATCTTCCTGGAGGACGTGCTGGACGAGGCGGTGGTCCGGGTCACGGCCATCATCGACGAGAAGAACCCCGACCTGCCCGGCAAGGCCCGCGTGGCCGAGATGCTGGGGCTGGGCGCGGTGGTGTTCTTCAACGCCCTCAACGACCGGGTCAAGCCGATCACCTTCACCTGGGACCGGGTCATCGCCCTGGACGGGGACACGGGGCCGTACGTGCAGTACGCCCACGCCCGCATCCTCTCCGTGCTGCGCAAGGCCGGCGGCGACTGGGCGGAACGCGCCCGTCCCACGGCCGAACCCACGCCGGCGGCGGCGGTGGTGCCCTACGGCGCCACCCTCATCCCGTCCGACCTGGCGGGTCTCGAGGACGGACCGGCCCAGGCGCTGCTCTTCGAGCTGGCGGGGCTGCCCGACGCGCTGCGCACCATGGCGCGGGAGAACATGGCCACGGCGCTGGCGCGCCAGCTGCTGGCCGTCGCCAAGGCCTTCTCGGGCTTCTACACCAACTGCCCGATCCTGTGGGCGGAGAATTCGGACGCCGTGCGCGATGCGCGGCTTGCCTTGTGCGTGGCCACGGCGCGGGCCCTGCGGCAGGGGTTGTTCCTCATGGGCATCCAGGCCCCCGAGGAGATGTGAATGAACGCAATTTCATCACCGGGGGGGGTGAAACGATGACCAAGTTTGTTTTCGTGACCGGCGGGGTTCTATCCAGCCTGGGCAAGGGGATCGCCGCGGCATCCCTGGGGGCGCTCCTGGAGGCCCGCGGCCTCAAGGTGACCCTCATGAAGATGGATCCCTACCTCAACGTGGATCCCGGGACCATGAGCCCCTTCCAGCACGGCGAGGTGTTCGTCACCGACGACGGCGCCGAGACCGACCTCGACCTGGGCCACTACGAGCGCTTCACCTCCGTGCCCACCACGCGCAACCACACCATCACCACGGGCCGCATCTACAACACCGTCATCCAGAAGGAGCGCCGCGGCGACTACCTGGGCAAGACGGTGCAGGTGATCCCCCACATCACCGACGAGATCAAGGGCACCATGCGCAAGGTGGCCAAGGACGTGGACGTGGTGCTGGTGGAGATCGGCGGCACGGTGGGCGACATCGAGAGCCAGCCATTCCTCGAGGCCATCCGCCAGTTCAAGCTCGAGGCCGGCCTGGGCAACGCCATCAACATGCACCTCACCTACGTGCCCTACATCAAGGCCGCCGGCGAGCTGAAGTCCAAGCCCACCCAGCACAGCGTCAAGGAGCTGCGGGCCCTGGGCATCCAGCCCGAGGTCCTGGTGTGCCGGGCCGACGTGGAGATCCCCCGCTCCCTCAAGGACAAGATCGCCATGTTCTGCTCCGTCGCCCCCGACGCGGTCTTCAGCTGCAAGGACGCCACCACCATCTACGAGGTGCCCCTCAACCTCCACCTGGAAGGCCTGGACGCCAAGGTGGCCTCCCTGCTGGCGCTCCCCGACCGCCAGCCGGACCTCACCCCCTGGCACGACCTGCTGCACCGCATCCGCAACCCCAAGGGCAGCGTGCGCATCGGCATCGTGGGCAAGTACGTGGAGTTCAAGGAGTCCTACAAGTCCCTGATCGAGGCCCTGCACCACGCCGGCTACGGCCTGGAGACGCAGGTGGACCTGAAGTGGATCGAGGGCGAGGAACTGGACCACACCGACGTGGCCGACCAGCTCGGCGACTGCCACGGCATCCTGGTGCCCGGCGGCTTCGGCGTGCGCGGCACCTCCGGCATGATCAAGGCCATCCAGTACGCCCGCGAGAAGAAGGTGCCGTTCTTCGGCATCTGCCTGGGCATGCAGATGGCTTCCGTGGAATACGCGCGCAACGTGGCCGGGCTCGAAGGGGCCGACTCCACGGAATTCGAGGAGAACCCCAAGCACCGGGTCATCTTCAAGCTGCGCGAGCTGGTGGACGTGGAGGAGCTGGGCGGCACCATGCGCCTGGGCACCTACCCCTGCGTGCTGGCCGAGGGCAGCAACGCCGCCAGGGCCTACGGCAGCCTCCAGATCAACGAGCGCCACCGGCACCGGTACGAATTCAACCAGGCCGAGTTCCGGGGCCCCCTGGAGCGCAACGGCCTCGTCTTCACCGGCCTGAGCCCGGACGGGACCTTCGTGGAGATCGTGGAACTCAAGGACCACCCCTACTACCTGGGCTGCCAGTTCCACCCCGAGTTCAAGTCCAAGCCCCTCTCGCCCCATCCCCTCTTCACGGCCTTCGTCAAGGCCAGCACGTCCAACCGGGCCTGAATCGCGAAACGCTTCCGGTCCGTGAGATAATTCCATCATTCCATGAGGTAGAACTTGACCTTCGCCGCCACGAACATAGACAAACTGTGCATCGATACGATCCGGTGCCTTTCCATGGACGGCGTCCAGAAGGCCAACAGCGGCCATCCCGGAACCGCCATGGCCCAGGCTCCCGCCGCCTACGTCCTCTGGACGAAGTACCTGAAGCACAGCCCCGCCGATCCGCGCTGGGCGGACCGCGACCGGTTCGTGCTGTCATGCGGCCACGTGTCCATGCTGATGTACTCGCTGCTCCACCTGGCCGGCTACGGGCTGCCCCTGGACGAGATCAAGAACTTCCGCCAGTGGGGCTCCCTGACCCCGGGCCACCCCGAGTTCGGGCACACCGCGGGCGTCGAGACCACAACCGGGCCCCTGGGCCAGGGCATCGGCAACGCCGTGGGCATGGCCATCGCGGAACGCTGGCTGGCTGACCGCTTCAACCGCCCCGGCTTCAAGGTCGTGGACCACCACACCTACGTCTTCGCCGGCGACGGCGACGTCATGGAGGGCATCGCCCAGGAAGCCGCCAGCATCGCGGGCCACCTGGCCCTGGAGAAGCTGGTCCTCCTCTACGATAACAACAACATCACCATCGAGGGCAACACCGAGCTGGCCTTCACCGAGGACGTCGGCAAGCGCTTCGAGGCCTACGGCTGGCGCGTGATCCACGTGGCCGACGGCGAGAACCTGGAATCCCTGTCCAAGGCCTTCGCCGAGGCCCGCAAGCCCTGCGGCAAGCCCACCCTCATCGACTGCAAGACCATCATCGGCTTCCCCGCCCCCACCAAGCAGAACACCCACCACGCCCACGGCGCGCCCCTGGGCGAGGCCGAGATCCGCGCCACCAAGGAGATCCTGGGCTGGGATCCCGACGGCCACTTCGTCGTCCCCGCCGAGGCGCAGGACCACTGGCGCGAATGCGTCACCCGCGGCACCGCCGCCCAGGACGCCTGGAAGGAGCTCTTCGCGGGCTATCGCGCCGCCCATCCGGAACTGGCCGCCGAGTACGAGGCCTTCCTCTCCGGCGAACCCGCCGCGCAGTGGCAGAACGCCCTGCCGGTCTTCCAGCCCGGCCAGGACCAGGCCACGCGCGAAGCCAGCGGCAAGGCCCTGAACGCCCTGGCCACCGTGATGCCCAACCTCATCGGCGGATCGGCCGACCTGGCCCCCTCCAACAACACCAACCTCAAGGACGGCGGCGATTTCGGCCGCACCACCAGCGGACGCAACTTCCACTGGGGCATCCGCGAGCACGCCATGGGGGCGGCCCTCAACGGCATGGCCCTGCACGGGGGCCTGCGGGTCTTCGGCGCGACCTTCCTGATCTTCAGCGACTACATGCGTCCCAGCGTGCGCCTCGCGGCCCTCATGGGCCTGCCGGTGTCCTACGTCTGGACCCACGACTCCATCGGCGTGGGCGAGGACGGCCCCACCCACCAGCCCGTGGA
>DBME01000069.1 GCA_002298155.1 Holophagaceae bacterium UBA706
CCGCAGGCGATGGTGCAGCCGAAGCATGCATTGTTGTTGATCAGGTTCGGCTTCCCATCCGTCGGCCGGGGCTCGTGCATGGCCTCCCCGGAGATGGCGTGGGCGCCCTCGAACTGGATGTCCCGGTGGTTGCGGGTGGGCAGGGCCCCGATCTCGTTGATGATGTTCATCAGCACCTGGGTGCCGTAGGCCGGAAGGCCCTGACCCGTGACGCCGTTGCCCGCCAGCACCGCCTTGGCGGCGGCCACGGCCTTGAAGAACGCCTCGGGCTCCGCGGGCGCATAGGTGTCGGTGCGGGTGCCGCGCACCGCCACGGCCTTGAGGTTCTTGGAGCCCATCACGGCGCCCACGCCGGAGCGGCCCGCGGCCCTGTGGAGGTCGTTGACGATGCCCGCGAAGAGGACCCCGTTCTCGCCGGCCCTGCCGATGCTGGCCACGCGGAGCTGCGGGTCCTGGAGGTGGTGCTTGATGATCTCCTCGGTCTCCCAGCAGGACTTGCCCCAGAGGTGGGCGGCATCCAGGAGCTGCGCCTTGCCGTTCTCGATGAGGAGGTACACGGGCCGTTCCGCCCGTCCCTCGAAGATCACCATGTCCCAGCCGGCGAACTTGAGCTCGGCTCCGAAGTACCCGCCCGAGTTGGAGCAGGCGATGGCGCCGGTCAGGGGTCCCTTGGTGATGACGGAATAGCGCCCGCCCGTGCTGGCCGGGGTGCCCGTGAGCGGCCCCGTGGCGAAGATGAGCTTGTTGCCGGGGTCCAGGGGATCGACCTTGGGGTCGGTCTCCTCGACGAGGTACTTGGTGGCCAGTCCGCGCTGGCCCAGGTACTGCCGCGCCCATTCCAGGTTCAGCGGCTCGGGCACGCAGGTGCCGGCGGTGAGGTTCACGCGAAGGATCTGCTTGGTCCAGGTCATGGTCGTCTCCTCACATCGCGGCCGTGGTGGTGTCGGTCCTGCCGGCCCACGTCCGCATCTTGTCGAGCCCCGTCCAGTCCGCGTCGACGTAGGTGATGGCTCCCGTCGGGCACGCCGCGGCGCAGGCGGGTTTTCCGCCGCACAGGTCGCATTTCTGGACCTTGCCCGTGGCCGCCACGTAATTCACCGTCCCGAAGGGGCAGGCGATGGTGCACACCTTGCAGCCCACGCACACGTCCTCCAGCACCTTCTTGGCGCCGGTCGCCGCGTCCATCACGATGGCTTCCACGGGACAGGCGTGGAGGCACCAGGCCTCGTCGCACTGGGTGCAGGTGTAGGGGACCTTCCGGCCCTCCTTCTCGAAGGAGAACACCTTGATGCGCGACCGGGAGATGGTGAAGGTGCGGTGGTGCTCGTAGGCACAGGCCATCTCGCACTGCAGGCAGCCGGTGCATTTGTTGGGATCCATCTTCAGGGATTTCTGCATGGGCGTTCCTCCTTCGGGCAGGGGACGGTTGGGGTGGGATCGGCGGGAAGTATCCCGCCGGGCTTCTCCCGGCCGCACCCTGAGACCTCGTATCATCAATAAAGTGTGAAATTTAACAAATTGGGCGGATTCGCTGTATTCCATGGGAACCACCCCCAGGCCCTTGCCTTCCCCCGGCGAAAATTTATATTTAGACAGTTAACTAAATATCGTAGGATTACCGCTGACCCATGAGCCTCCCCACCCTCACCTTCAAGGCCCTCGCCGACCCCACCCGCCGCCAGATGCTGGAGCGGCTGCGGTCGGGGGACCTGAACGCCGGCGAACTCGCCGAGGGGCTGCCCATGACCAAGGCGAGCGTCTCGCACCACCTGGCGATGCTGAAGCAGGCCGGCCTCATCCGGGTCCGGCGCCAGGGCCAGAACCTCGTCTACACCCTCGATGCCACGGTTTTCCAGGAGGCGCTGCAATGGATGATGGGATTCCTGAAGGACTAGAAGAACCCCGCGACGGGCACGGCACGCTGCGCGGGGAATGGCCCCACCTGGCCCTGGCGTCCTGCAGCTGGGGGTTCGGCCTCTGGCTCTGGCTGCGGCTTCCCCCCATCGTTCCCACCCATTGGAACGGGCATCTGCAGCCCGATGCCTGGGGCCCCAAGGCCGAAGCGGCCTTCCTCCTGCCGGCGCTGGCCACGGGCCTCTACCTGCTCATGACCCTCCTGCCCCGCACGGGCTGGGGCGTGGTGGGGGCCCGGGCCATGACGTCCCAGATCCGCCTCATCACCCTGGGCTTCCTGGTGGCCATCCACGTGATCCTCTACGCGCCCCTCGCCCTGAATCCGGGCAACCGCCTCCCCGGCGGGACCGTCATCTGGGTGGCCGTGGCCCTGCTCCTGATCCTCCTGGGCAACCTGATGCCGCGCCTGGAGGTGCGCTCCCGACAGCGGGAGGCGTGGCGCAGGGCGATGCGCATCGGGGGCCGGGTGGTGGTGGTGGCGGGCCTGCTCCAGCTGGCCTTCTTCTGGATCCCGCTGCTGCCCCACCTGATCCTGATCCTCGTCACGACGCTGGCGGCCTCCCTCACACCCTACGTGATCGCCCAGCGGCGCATCATCCACGCCCCGGAGCCGGCCCAGGAACCGGTGCCCCGCCTCCTCCCCCACGACGCGCTGGCGCTCCTGGGCGCCGCCCTCGCCGCTACCGCCCTCGCCTTCCAGGGGGCCCACCCCCTGCCCGCGCGGTACGCCTTCGGCCTGCTCGCCGCTTTGCCGTTGGCCTGGGGCCTCCTGTTCGCCGAAGCCCGCCTGAGGCGGGGG
>DBME01000246.1:0-3942 GCA_002298155.1 Holophagaceae bacterium UBA706
CGCCGTGCGCACCTTCGAACCCCTGCCCGAGCGGCACCCCTTCACCGCGCCGCCCAACGGGTCGCCCGCGCCGGATCCCTTCGGGAAGGCGCTCGAGGCCAAGGGCAAGGTTTAGGGCACTTAGCTCGCAAGGACGCGCTGCGGACTCGGAGCCTAGGCTAGTCGCCTTTGCCTCACACAGTTCCAAGCGACCATCGCTCTGGATACGGATCGGGAAATGCCATCAGCGCCTTGATGAGGTGGTGGACCTCGGTGGAGGGATTCGGAAACCTGTCCATGGAAATCCCCGAATGATGGGCGACCAGTCTTTCGCAATGAGCCAGGGCCTGGGACATCCTCGGCCTAAGGTCCTGGTACACCTCGGCCCCCTTGTCATATGCCGGAAGATGCTGGACCAGATCGGGCTGGAGGTCGGCATACGCATGATAGGGCCGGGCGGAATACCGGAAATGGAGAAGAAACCAAAGCTCGAAACATGGACAGGAAACGATCCCTTGGATGGGAATCTTCCCCTTGGATTTCTCGATCAGGTCCAGGGCAGCATCCAGGCTGGCATGCTGATCCTTGTCCATGACGCAATAGACCTTTTCAAAAGGTAACTTGGACCCGGAGGTCGGAGCCTCCCTCGCCCGGTCTTTGAACTTCCTTATGGCGTACCTGACGACTGAGATGGGGGCGCTTCCGCATTCCTCCCCGCACACCTCCACGTGTACGGCCGTGAGGCCCAACCCGCGGTCCCTTTTCAGAGCATTGAAATACAACGGCTCCGTCTTCTCTCCCTCGCAGACGACCAGAATGGCTCTCCGCGTCGCCCGGCTAGGGCCTTTCCGCGCGAGGCGCGGCTCGCTCCAGGGATGCCTGCGCTGAACCTTCCGTCCCATCAGATCAATGCCTCTTCCAGAAGCGGAACCGCCCCGTAGCGCCCGCCGAGATACCCCTTCTGCAGCGCCTCACGGTTGCGCGGACTAAAATCCGTCAACGGAAAGACCACCGTCGCCCCTTCCACATTCTTCTCCACGAACCAGACCTGGTCCCTGCGAAGCAGATCCTGGTCCAGCAGCAACGGCAACTGCGTCGTAAAGACCAACTGGGCGTGCTTCGGATTCAGGACGGGGTTGTGGAAGACCTCGATGAGCTTGCGCACCAGCAAGGGATGCAGACTCCCCTCCAGCTCATCCACCAGAAGCGTGTTCCCGCTGGCCAGCACATCCAGCCAATGGCCGGCCAGAGTCAAATACGTGATGGTGCCCGCCGACTCCTCCGCAAGGCCCGCGAAGGGAACCGACCCCAGCCCATCCGAACTGCGATGCATCAGGAACGGCTGCACCTGCTCGGATTCGTCGGCTTCCACCAGCCCCTTGACGATGTCGAACCGGAGGCTCTTCACCGGAACCGTCTGGAACTGGATGTCGGTCACCCCGAAGTCCGCCTTCCGCAGGAAGGCCACCAACTCCGCCTTGAAAGCCGGATCCGTGGCCGCTCGCTGGACCGTGTAATCCCAGGGGATGCTGGAATCGATAAACCGCACGTGGTTCTTGAACCAGGCATAGACGGGGCTTAGGACCGCATGATTCCAGCGTGCGGCCACGGAGAGAAACAGCGCGTCCTGTCGGGTGCGCTCCTGCAGGTCGCGGGTCTTGGCGCCCAGAGAGCGGTTCAGGTACCAGCCCCCCGCGACCTCGGGGCCCCGCTCGAACAGCACCTGCGACCGGCCCTTGGGATAGGCCACCAGCCATTCCTCCACGACCCCTTGGCTCCCCAGCGTGAACCCATACTGGTAGCGCACCGCCTCATGGAGGAAGGTCACCTCGAAGCGGCTCGGCCGCCCAACCCATTCCGGGGACAACTTGAAGGGCACCAGAGGAGGTGGCAGCAATCCATGGGCCTGCCGCCCCTCCAGGTCCTCCCGGTCGGAGGTCAGGACGAACTGGCCCATGCGCCAGAGCGCCCTGATCAGGTTGCTCTTGCCGGCGGCGTTGGCCCCATAGATGGCCGCACTGTGAAGAAGCCCGATCCGGTCGAGCCCCTCCCCTTCGGGCCGAAACACATGGGTATCCCCGTGTTCCTTGACCGCCTTGGATGCCACCATGCTCAAGGTCTGGCGCTCACGGATGGAAGCAAAATTCTCAACCTGGAGTTCAATGAGCATTGGGCACCTCAATTCCAGATCTAATTTTGCGTTACTTTGCCATTTTTTCAAATTTATTTGAATAAATCTGCAATCACAGGGCGAAATCTGGGCACACCCTAGCGGGTCAGTGGACGCTCCACGCGATTCTCAGCACCTCGCCAGTTTCAGGGAAACGAACCAGCCCATAGGCCGGTCCGTCCTCCGCATCAGGACCAAACCAGCCCTTCCCCCCTCGCAGCCCACGCTCCCGCGCAGTCCGCCTACTTCGCAGCCACCTTCTTCAACGCCTCCAGCACCCGCTCCGGCGTGAAGGGCACGTGGCTCACCCGCGCCCCCGTCGCATCGAACACCGCGTTGGCCAGCGCGGCCGCCACCGGCACCACCGGCGGTTCGCCGATCCCCTGCGTCGCCATCCCCGAGTTCTCCGCGAAGACCACCTCAATCCTCGGAATGGCCGAGAACCGCGGCAGCAGGTAGGTGTCGAAGTTCTTGGCGAGGATGTGCCCGCCCTTGAAGTGGATCTCCTCGCTGAGGGCCTGCCCGACGCACATGGTGATGGCGCCCTCCACCTGCTGGCGGGCCCCGTCGGGGTTCACCACCAGGCCCACGTCCACGGCCTCCAGGAACCGCTCCACCTTGACCTTGCCCGTGGCCTTGTCCACCGCCACCTGGGCGATGGCCACGACCATGGCCTGGCGCCAAGCCCCGCAGGCAACCCCGATGCCCCGGCCCGTGGGCCCGGGCGCGGGCTCCCAGCCGAAGGAACTCACCGCCAGATCCAGCAGCCGAAGAAGCCGGGCGTCGGTGGCAAGCCGCCTACGCAACGTCACCGGATCGATGCCGGCCTTGGCGGCCAGCGCGTCCAGCTGGCTTTCCCGGGCGAAGGCGTTGGTGTGCGCATTGGGGGCGCGCCAGGCGCCGATAGGGAGGGGGTGGAGCGCGGTCACGGCCGGAGCCCGGAACCGGTTCGTCTGCACATCGTAGGGGAACTCCGCCTCCCCCTGGGAGACGCCCGCCACGATGTTGTCCCAGAACGTGATGGATCCCCGTCCCGCATCCAGGCCCGAGCGGATCTTGACCACAGCCGCCGGCCGGTACGTGTCCATGAAGAAATCCTCTTCCCGGTTCCAGGCCAGCTGGATGGGCACCCCCGGGACCTGCCGGGCGATCCGCGCGGCCTCGATGGCCCCGAGGCCCACGAGCTTGCCGCCGAACCCGCCCCCCACGAACTGGGAGATGATGCGCACCTTGTCCTGGCCCAGCTTGAGGGCCTCGGCCACCTCCTCGCGGATGACGAAGGGCGACTGCGTGGAGGCCCAGACCGTCATGCGGCCCTCCTCCCACTTGGCGACGCACGCATGGGGCTCGAGCGTGGCGTGGCCCTCGTAGGCGTTGCGGTATTCCCCCTCCACCACGGTGGCGGCCCGCTTCTCACCGGCGGCGATGTCGCCGCGGGAGATCACCACCCGCTGCCCGGGGGCCGCCCGGTCGACGAGGTACTGGTAGATCCGCTCATCGTCCACGTCCAGCTCGGTCCCCTCGAAGGTGCCCTTCACCAGGGCCAGGGCCTTGCGGGCGCCGTCGGGCTGGGGATGGAGCACCGCCAGGAGCGTGCCCTCCCGCACGATGCGCACGCCGGGGACCCGTTCCGCGGCCGACGTGTCGGCCGACGCCAGGGTCATGCCGTGCGCCGGGGGCCGCAGGATGCACGCATGGAGCGTTCCCGGGAAGCGCAGGTCGCCGGCATACTTGGCGGCGCCCGTGACCTTGGCGAGGGCGTCCTTGCGGGGCACGCGGTGGCCGATGATGGT
>DBME01000246.1:3961-16822 GCA_002298155.1 Holophagaceae bacterium UBA706
GTGGTGTTCCATCTTCCGGCCCTTCACCAGCTCGCCGAAGGTGGTGCGCCGCTTGGGGTCGGACTTCACCCAGATGGCGCCGTCCTTCATGGCCAGGTCCCCCACCGGGGCGCCCAGCGCCTTGGCCGCCATGCCCAGCAGCACCGCCCGCGCCTCCGCGGCCGCGCCCCGCAGAACGGGGGCCGTGTGCCACATGGTGAGCGAACCGCCCGTGGGCAGATCCCAGGGGCACAGGTCCGTGTCACCCAGCAGCACGTCCACCTGGGCCGGATCCAGCTCCAGCTCCTCGGCCACGAGCATGGCCAGCACGGTCATGGCCCCCTGCCCCAGCTCGGCCTTGCCCACGAAGCAGCCCACGCGGCCGTCGGCGGAGATCTTGAGGTAGGCGTTGAAATCCTCGGGGTAGGCCCCGGGCCGCGTCGGCTCGATGGGCGCCGCTTCGCCCGGTGCGTGGAAGAACAACGTCAGCGCCCCGACCGCCGCGCCCTGGAGGAAGGACCGCCGCTTCATCGCACACCTCCATTGGCCTTCCCCACCGATTCGACCGCGTCCAGGATCCGGACGTGGGCCCCGCAGCGGCAGATGTTCCCCTCCATGGCTTCCACGATCTCGGCGCGAGTGGCCCTGGGCTTCTTCTTGAGGAAGGCCCAGGCGGTCATGATCATCCCCGACGTGCAGTAGCCGCACTGGAACGCGTGGTGGTCCTGGAAGGCCTTCTGCACGGGGTCCAGCTTCCCGTCGACCACCAGGCCCTCGATGGTGAGCACCTTCTTCCCCGCCACCTCGCCCAGCGACGTGGAGCAGGAGGGCACCGCCTCGGAGTCCACGAGCACCGTGCAGGCCCCGCAGAGCCCGGCCTCGCAGCCCACCTTGGTGCCGGTGAGACCCAGCTCGTCGCGAAGGACCCACACGAGCATCCGGTCGCGTGGACTGGTGACGGTGACGGGCTTGCCGTTGAGGACGAACGAGACCGTGGTGTCCATAGGGAACCTCCGGAAGGGGGGCAAAGGGGGGGAGGTCCAATTGTAAACCCGGAAGCGGACCTGCAACCCCGGGGACGCACCGGGAATCGTCCTATGCAAACGGAAAGGACGACCTCGGCCCGCTTGGGGCTTGGGTCGTCCTTGGGAACCCTCCGCCGTCGGGCCGGCTGCAATCACCGGCCACCGGCGGCCTTCAGAATTGATAATTCACACCTCCTTCGATCGTGGCCAGGGTCTTGCCCTGGGACCGGCTTCCCACGCACCGGACCGTGGCCCCCCAGTGCTTGCCGAAGTCGTAGCCGAAACCCACCTGGTAGGCCAATTTCAGGCCCGAGTCGACCGCATAGCGCATTTGCCCGGGCATGGCACCCCCCTGGGAGGTGGGGGCGCCCGCGATGTCGGCCTGGCCGAGGAATTGGCGGCTGCCCAACCCCGCCAGGAGGTAGGGACCCGTCCGCCCCCCACGCACATGCCAGCTGTAGCTGAGCATGCTGGTCGTGGAGAGGAGGTGGGCCTTGGGCTGGCTGGGATCCGGAGTTCCGGGAAGCACCTTGTCGGGGAACAGCACCAGGGAGCCGAGGTCCCAACGGAGCCCCTTCCCTGAACCGAGATCCACATCCAGGTACAACCCGGCCCCATTGCCCACCGAGGACGAGAAGGCCTTACGCAGTGATGCCGTGGGCTGGGACCAGAAGATCTCCGCTCCGAATCGGTAAGGACGATCCTCGGCACCTAGAACTAGACAGCTTGAAAATAAGGAAAGCCTAATAAGCTTATAAAACAAAATAGCTCCCAAAACGTGAAACCAGATTCAAAAATGATTCAGTTCTTTTCCATCACCTTAAAGGTTGCCGTGGCTGCGGCGGTCGCAAAGGGGGCGCCACCAGGAATCATGGACACCCCGATTTTCACGGCGGCCGGAACCACGATCCTCACGAGGTCCCTTCCGAAGAAAGGCTTGCCGTCCCTCCCAAAAAGACCGTGAGGGAAAGGGTGCCAGCCACCACGGATGGATTCCAAATGGGCATCATCCAGAATGGATAGACGCTTTGTATTCAGCATTTTTTCAGACATAAATCACCTTTAAACACTGCTCACCATTGAGCAGTGTCTTTACGATGTAAATGCCGATTATCGCGTTACGAAATAAGCCCTATTAGGCGTAGCAGGATTCAACCATTTCATCAAATTTTCGAATAGTTCAGCATACTCATAGGATTAGTATCAAATATTAAAATCGGTTAACTATTCTGCTTTCCAAGTTCATCTAGGCCACGGATCGACAAGCGATCAATGCCAAGCATGCGAAGGCCCGCACGCTCACATGAACCGGGGGATTGCCCCACCCTTTCGTTTCCTTACTTCAGGTCCAGGACCCCCACCTTCACGGGTATGGCGACCATCTTCCGATCAACCACCGTCCCCACGTTCTCCGGAATCGCGCGCGCCTTGAGCAGCTCCAGCGCCACCGTCCCCGGGTGCGCCGAGGCATCCAGCTCCAGCGCGATCCTCAGCACCACCGTGGAGCAGGTGCGGGCCTTGGCGCCATCGATGGGCGAACCCCACGCCAGGGACCATGCCTGGTCGTCCGTGTCCTGGAAGATGCCCACCATGAGCCGGTCACCCTTGATCCCGCTGGCCTGGAGGCGGGGCGCCACGTCCCAGGAACCGGTGGCGTCCCGGTCCAGGAAGACCCCGCCGTCGCCGTGATAGGCCGTGGGGTTGCCCAGGTAGTCCGGGAACCGGCCGTAGTGCACCTGCGTGGTGTCCGTGCGCAGCGTGAACCCGGCGCCCCGGTAGCGGGTGCCGTCCGAAGGCCCCACCAGGTCGAGCACCAGCCGGGTAGGCGTGCTCGAGGGATCCTTCACCAGCTTCCAGTCGGAAGGCGTGGTCACGGGGTCCGTGTACGTCATCGCCTGGGCCGCGGGGGCCTGCGGGGTCGAGTTGCCGGCGGTGCAGCCCAGGACGAGCGCCAGGACCGGGAAGGCGAGGAGGAGGGACAGTCGCTTCATGACAGAGGCCTCAGGGATTGAACGCATTGCGGAAACCTTCCAGGAAAAGCTCCAGACAGATGTCGTCGACGCCCCGCGCCGACCCGTAGAGGTTGGCCGCGGGATAGACGTTGACGCCGCCGTTGGCCAGGGCCAGCGCCCCCAGGTCGCAGGCGTCCGTCTCGGTATCGCTGTCGCAGTCCATGCCCACCCCGAAGACCATGTCCACCGCGAAACGCCGCGGATCCTCATGGCTCGCCGCCTTCACCGGCCAGCCGTACCCCTCGGACACCATGGGCGCCGTGAACCACCCGTCCTGCAGATGCCCCCCGGAGGCCACGAGCACATTGAGGCCCCCCAGGGACCACTCCACGCCCGTGTCCGCCGCGTTGGCCACCCGGGGCACTGGCAGCTTGACCGGCTCCAGGGCCGGGGCCACCAGGACCTTGGGATAGACGAAGGGCGAATGGGGCACCTCAGGGAAGACCACCTGCACCGGCTCCTTCCCCCCCTGGGGCGCGCCCACGTTGATGGCCGCGAAGGCGTTGCGCACCGCGGCCGCCTCGGGCCCGCCGGCGCCGTAAAGCTCCTCGGCCGCCGCCACCATGGCCACCCGCAGCCCACGGTAGTCCGTGTGGGGATCGGCCACCTTGGTGGCCATGCCGTGGTACCAGATCCGGATGGCCTTGTCGTTGCCCAGGCCCGCCATGCCCGCGGGCAGGTAGGCCGAGGCCGTGTCCTGGGCCGGGTCCGCGGAGGCGCCCCGGCTGAGGAAGTAGAAGGCCCGGCTGGCGGGCCCCATGCTGAAGTGGGGATCCTCCAGGGCGATGCCGTCGAACCACGCGTCGGGGCTGAGCCCGTCCTTGCTGGGCCGGTAGAGCCACCGCGTGGGCGTCCCCGTGGGGGAGGCCTGGGCGCCCAGCGACCAGAGCTCCGCGTCCGGCAGGACGGGATCCGTGGTGGCGTCCGGAACCACGGCGCCCTTGCCGCCCGCGCCCCAGAGGTAGAACTTGACCATGGTCGCGTGGATGTCCGAATTGGCCTCGTTCAGACCCTGCGCCTCGCCGGTGTTGAGGCCCGCTGTGTAGGACATGACCCCGTGGCTCATTTCGTGGGCGGCGATGTCCAGGCACGTGAGGGAACCGTTGGCGGCCCCGTCGCCGTACATCATGACGAACCAGGCCGGACTCCAGGACGCGTTGTCCCAGGCCGACCCGTCCGCGTCGGGCATGTGGACGATGCTGATGGGCGAGCCCCCCTCACCGTCGATGCCCCCGGTGCGTCCCAGCACGTCGGCGTAGTAGTCCCAGGTGCGCCCCAGGGCGAAGTGGGCGTCCACCGCCGCGGTCTCGCCGCGCACGCCCATGGGATCATCCAGGCCCCAGTGGAAACGCCCCCCGTCGCCCCAGACGTTCTGGGCCTCCAGGTAGGGCAAGGTGCCGCTGGGATTGGCCGGCAGGGGCGAAAGATCGAGGGCCACGGTCTGGAAGCCGACGCCGCCCCACTCGGGCCACCCGGTACCCTGGGGATCCGGGTAGGGCTTCGTGGCCCGCAGGGAATCCCGCAGGGAGTAGGGACCCCCTTCGGCCTCCTGGGTCGTGTCGATGGCGACGGTGCCGTTGTACTGGCTGTAACCCGTCCCCTGAGCCGATGCGCTCCCGTGCTGGAACCCGTCCCACTTCCGCAGGATCTCCCCGCTGAGGCCGTCCACGACGTATTCCGTGGCCTGGAGCCCCCCGGCGACCGCCTGCATGGCGCTGACGCGGTAGGCCCAACGGTATTCTTCGGGCCGGCGCGGGGTGCCGACGCTGAAGCGCGGATCCACCTTGAGGTAGCCCCGGGCATCCCGCCGCCAGGTGATCCCCCCCTGGAACCGCGTGGGGAAGACGATCACCTTGCAGGCCATGGGCCACGTCCGCCCTTCCGCCGGCAAGTCGCGGGCCACGATGGACCGGATCCGGTCCTCGGGCAGCAGCGTCGCCGGAGCCAGGTCGATGCCCGTCTGCAGCGCGGGATCCGGCGCCGCCATGCGCCCGGCGGCGTCCAGGTGGCCCAGGAGGACGCCCTCGTAGACGTCAACGCCCCGGTAGGTCTGCTGGTACCGCACGTGGGTCGCGCCGGCCCGGTCCCGGAACGGGGCGCCCGGGCGCAGGCCGTCCAGCATGCCCAGGCCCATGGCCGGGGCCTGGGCCCGCAACGCCTGGGTGAGCCGCGCGGTGGGGGAGGACCCTTCCCCCGCCACCAGGAGGCAGGTTCCGGTGAGCAGGAGCGGAAGGGCGTGGAGACGTCGGTTCTTTGCCATGGCGGATCCTGGGAAAAAAGGGGGTTCAGGGAAGGAACGTGCCGAGCCCGCAGCAGGTGGCGCTGGCCCTGCCGAGCCCGATCCGCCGCGGAGCCTTGCGGATGTCCTGGCGGGTCATGTCGTTGGCGATCACCTGCACCGTGTAGGACCGCCCTTCCTTGCGCAGCACGTCCGGCGGGAAGGTGATCGAGGTGACATCCCCCGGAACCCAGAGGGCGGCCACGTCGGAAGCCCCGAAGCCCCCCATCATCAGCACCCGCACCACGTAGCTCGTGGGCTGGCCGATGCGCGGCGCGGTCCAGGAGAGCACCGGCGAAGTGCCCACATCCGTGAGCGTGCCGGTCAGGGCCAGGCCGTTGATCCTGAGGTCACGCGGGGGACTGAGCACCGGCTGGATGGGCGTCCCCGGCCCCAGGGGGCGGTTGAGGGTCAGGAGGGACTGGAAGTACGACATGCCGTCCGGGCTCGGGCTCAGGAACCACGCCTCGTAGTGCTCGAAGGCCCAGGCCGCCGGGTAGGGGTTGCGCAGGCCCAGGTCGGTGGTGCGGAAGTCCGTGAGGCCTTCCGGTAACCCCCGGAGGTTCATGATGGGCAGGTCGTTGTCGATGAGGCCGTGGGCGAGGCCGCCGTTCTGCACCGAGATCCAGCCGTCGAAGCCGACGGTCTGCGTATCGGGTCCGCCCACCTCCTCGCGCAGCGCGTCCCACTGGGACCGCGGCCAATCCATCACGTAGGGCTGGGCCGGGGGCGGCGTGAAGGTCAGCCCCGTCACCTGCGTGTCGATGCCCGGCGTCATGCTGAAGGTCGGCAGGTCGGCGGAAGCGACGATGAAGTCGTAGGCCACGTCCCCCTGCTGGGTGCGCCGGTACTGGGCCAGGGTGACCCGGTCCCCCTGGTCGCCGTTGATGGGCGGCTCCGCCGTCCAGTCCACCAGCGTCCCCGACAGCGTCGTGGCCATGGCCTGGGGCCGGTTGAGCGTCCACAGCGGCGAAAGGAAGTCCGCCACGTCGGGATCGTAGCCCTGGTCCCCGTACACCAGCCCCGCTGTGGGCACCAGGATCCCGAAGACATCATGCTCCTGCACCGGATCCAGCCCCGACCCGCCCAGGATCAGCCGCGTGCCCTCGGGCGCCGCGCCCATGCGGTGGTAGTTCACGTCCCTGCCGAGGTCCACGGAATCCGCGTCCGTCAGGAAGAACTCGTTCGCCAGCTCCTCGACCCAGCGGCTGTCGCGCAGCCAGTAGGTGCCCGAAGCCGGCACCCCGGGGATCCGGAACGTGCCGTCCTGGTCCCCCACCCCCCCGTAGATGTCCCACCCCTGCGCCGTCGGAAAGATCGCCTCCAGGTGGTGCGCGCTGAGGTCCACGGGCTTGGCCGTGCTGGACCCCGCCGAGGTCCACGCCACGGTCTGGGCGCTGCCGGTGAGGTCGCGCGACCCGTCCGGGGCGTGCGTGGAGCTGGAGCCCCCGCACGCCAGGAGGAAGACGAGGGCGCCGAAGCAGGGAAGGAAACCAGGTCGAAGGGCCATGGGAGACTCCGGAGGACGCGTGCGGGCCGCGTCAGCGGGTGAACATCGCGGTGAAGTGGGAAGCGTAGGCGTGGGGCATGGCCAGGCGGTGGGGCGCCTTGCGGATGTCCTGGCCGGCCATGGCGTGGGCAGTTATGCGCGNNGTACACGTGGCCCGCCAGGAGCACGTCGTGGGGCATCCGCACCGAATGGAGCTCCCCCGGCACCCAGAGCGTCACCACCACGGAGCCGGGCCCCGCGATGGAGGACAGGTTCCAGTCGATGAGCGCCACCTCGTAGCTGGTGGGACTCCCCACCGAGGGGGCCGTCCAGCTCAGCTCGGGCTCGGCGCCTACCCCCAGGCGGGTCTGGTCCAGGGCCTGCCCGTTGACGGTGGCTCCGCTCACGGGAAGCAGGGGCGGCAGCACCGGCCCCGGCGCGCCCAGGGGGCGGTCCCACCCGATCCAGGCGGTCCACGCCGCGCCCGACGGCCCCACCTCCGTGAGGAAGTTCATCTGGTAGTGCTCGAAGGTCCACGCCGCGGGAAAGGGATTGCCCAGGCCCAGGTCGCCCGTGGCCACATCCGACACGCCCTCGGGCAGCACAGCCCCGTGGGTCTGGAAGACGTCCGGGAAGTACCGCACCCCCGCGGGACAGAACAGCGGAACCTCCCATTGGGCATAGTCCATGGGCGCCCTGCCCCGCTCCAGCCCGCCCACCATGACCGCCACCAGGGCTTCCGAGGAATCCACCCGGGCGTTGGCGCCGCCCACCGTGGAGGCCGCGGCGGCCCAGGCGGAGCGGGGGAACTGCAGCGAATAGGCCAGCGCGGGCGCCGGGCCGAAGGCGATGCCCGTCACCGTGGCCGCGGCCTGGTCGGGCACCTCGAAGGAGGGCAGCGCCACGGAGGTGATGACCCGCTTGTAGGAGATGCCCGACGCGTTGGCCTGGCGCATCTGGAAGAGCGTCGCCGTGTCCGTGGCCCGGATCACCGGGAAGATCCCCCAGTCCAGGGTCGTGCCCACCAGGGTGGTATCGCCCACCGCGGGGGGTCTCAGGGTGGACCATTCGTCGAAGAGGGTCGTCCAACTTCCGAGGTAGGTCTTGCCACCGCGCACCAGGTCGGCCTGGGGCACCGCCATGCCGAACAGGTCACCCTCCTCCACCGGAGAGAGCCCCGTGGCTTCCAGCGTGAGGGTCGTGCCCGGGTAGGCCATGGCCTGGAGGTCCACCTCGTCGCGCCGGGTGTGCACGTCGTAGTTCCAGTCCACCTGCGCCTGGTCCGTCCAGAGAAATTCCCGCGTAAGGTCCTGGAAACTGCCGTTGACGCCCAGGTCCATGCGGAGCCAGTGGTCGCCGGCCGGAACCCCGTCCACCCGGTAGGTGCCATCGTGGCTCCCCACGCCGGGATAGAGGGTCCAGCCGCCCCTGCCGTCGGGCACGTGGGCCTCGATGATGTAGTTGTCCAGGTAGCGGGGCCGCACGAGGCCCCCGGGGCCGGAGGACCAGCCCTTCTCCTGGAAGGTGCCCGTGAGCTGGAGGGGCTGGGGCGCCGGGGCGTCCTTGCCGCCGGAGCAGGCCAGGTTCACCGCCAGGACCAGCGCGCCCAGGCTGGCCGCGGAACCGGGGGGAAGGAAGGTTCGGGCATCTCGGCAGGCGGGCATCGGGCATTCCTCCGCAAGGGCATCCACAAGCATGACGGGTTTGTCGGGGCCCTTCCCTCCGCGGGATCGGGTTGGATGGGCCGGGGTCACGGGTCTATCTTAGTGGGGTAGCACGGAGAAAGAATAAAAAATATTAACAAAAACAGTCAAAATGTTTCAAAAAATGTTAAAAGGTTTCAAATCAAAAATTTTTGTTCAAAACACTGGAAATATTATAAGTGATATTTTTACATTTTGCGACCAAATCCTCCCCGTAATTATTGTATCGTGCCGCCAATCCTGGGTATAAGCTGTATGAATTGGAGCGTAGCAATCCCCTTCATCCAGCTCCTTCCGGACCCACGATGCCCGCACCTACCGCGTCCAGAACCCCCCGTATCCTCGTCGTCGAGGACGAACCCAGCATCCAGGAGCTTCTCCGGGGCAACCTGGAAGTGGAGGGGTACGAGGTCGCCACCGCCGGGGACGGCCTTCCCGCCCTGGACATCCAGCGGTCCGCCCCCTGCGACCTCGTCATCCTCGACCTCATGCTGCCCCGCCTCGACGGCTTCCAGTTCATGAAGGAGCTGAGGAAGGGCGGCGACGAGGTGCCCGTCCTCATGCTCACCGCCCGCAGCGAGGAACGCGCGAAAATCCAGGGTTTCGACCTGGGCGTCGACGATTACGTCACCAAGCCCTTCTCCATCCTGGAACTCCTTTCCCGCGTCAAGGCCATCCTCCGCCGCGTCAACAAGGCCCCCCAGGAGACCGGCCCCCGCCAGCTCCGCTCGGGCCCCTTCCTCCTGGACCGCGAGCGCATGGAGCTGCGCCGGGACGGCGCGCGGCTGGAGATCGGCGCGCAGGGGTACCGGCTGCTGGAAATCCTTTTCCTGAACCCCACCCACGTGCACCGCCGCACGGAGCTCCTCAAGCTCGCCTGGCCGCCCGAGGGACAACCGGGCCTGCGCACCGTGGACGCCCACATCTCCCTCATCCGCAAGGCCTTGGGTTCCGAGAAGGACTGGCTCGCCACCGTCGGCGGCGCCGGGTACCGCTGGATGGAACCCGTCGTACCGGTCCCGGGCTGAACACGGCATGGGCGCACACCTGGTTTCGCGGACCGTGAGCCGCCCCCGGCGGCCCTGGAGCCTGCGCCTGGGGCGCCTGGGCTGGGTGCAGCGGCACGGCACCCTGGGCATCATCCTCGCCGGGGTGCTGCTGCTGCCCGTATGTCTCTTCCTGGTGCCCCGGTACTGGGTGGAACGCAACCGCACCGCCCACATCCAGGCCTGGTCCGCCCCCACCCTCAACTACGCGGCCCGGCTCCTGAAGGTCCTGGGCGAGCCCCCCGACNNCGACTTCGGCGGCACCACCCCCGGCGACCCCGACCGTATCCGCCGGGCCCTCGCCCAGAACCCCCTCCTGGTGGCCTACGGCTTCGGAGACGGCGAGAACCTCCAGGTCCGCTCCGGGGACAAGCTCGTGCCCGCCGGCGAGGACGCCGAGAGCCGGCGCTACCGCCGCTGGGTGCGCCTGGCCCGCGAATCGGGAGGCTCCGTGTGGAATCCGCCCACCGAGGAGCACGCCGAGGCCCTGCGCGAGGCCGTCACCGTCCTTCACCAGCCCAACGGCTACGCCATCTGCCGCTGGCGCATCGGCAGCCCCGAAGTGGAGCAGTTCCTCCGCCTCGCCCTGGGTGAATCCCCGGGCCTGCGCGTAGGCCTCGTGCGCGCCGATCCCAAGGAGCGCTCCGACCCCGGCGAAGGCCCCTGGTGCCATGCTCCCAGCGTCCAAGCCAGTTTCGCCCCCGGCCGCACCTACGCCCTCGCCGACGGCGTGGTCATGGACATCCTGGGCGAAGGCTGGCGGGTCGGCTTCNNTTCGTGGCCAACGAACCCGACGAGGTGCGGTTCAAGCGGATGCTCATGTGGTGGCGGATGGAGGCCTATTCCACCTGCGCGTTCCTGTTCCTGCCCCTGGCCGCGGGCCTCTGGCTCATCCAGTCCAGCCGCAGGCGCGAGCGTCTGGAACGCGACCGCCTGGCCTCCATGGCCCATGGACTGAAGACCCCCCTGGGCATCCTGATGCTCCGCTGCGACAGCCTGCGCCTGGGGCGGTTCGAGGGCGCCAAGGCGGAAATGGAACTGGCCCGCATCTGCGAGGAGGTGGAGAATCTCACCGCCTTCATTGATCAGAGCCTGCGTGGGCTGCGCAAGGCCGAGGCCGCGCTGCGGCCCGAGGCGATCACCCCGGAGTGGTTCAGGCGCCTTGCCGAGGACCTGTCCGTGGCGATGGAGGAGGAGGGTCGGGTTCTCGAGCTGAACTGCGATGAGGCGTGCGGGTCTGCCCATGCGCCCAGCCTGCGGACTGCGCTCATCACGCTACTGGAGAATTCGCTCACCTATGGGGAGGGGCCGATACACCTGACCACGCTGAGGCGTGGGCCCTGGCTTCGCATCGAGGTAAGGGACGAGGGGCCGGGGTTGAGGGCGGAGCAGTTGGCGAACCTGGGGCGGCCCTTCATGCGATTCAGGCCGGAGGGGAGCGAGGGGTTCGCGGCGGATGGGCGAGGGCTTGGGTTGTTCCTGCTGAGGGAGGTCGCGGAGCAGGAGGGGTGGGGGCTGGAGTTCGCGAGCGCGCCTGGGCAGGGGTTTCTGGCGGGATTGGAGATTCCGGTGGTAAGGGCGGCTGAGGCCTCGACGTCCTGAGGAAAACCGATTCATCAGACTACAAACAGGATTGCCATCTCCCCCCGGTACCAGGCAACCCTACCGTGCCATCTATGGATGAATCCTCATCCTTCACTCCGAAGGTGGTGATTGATTGATCCGATGGTGCGTGCCCACTCGCTTTACAGATTGCGGACGGAGAGGATTTCCTCGCTTGGTAATTTACCCGATGGTATTAGGTGCTGCCATTTCACCCATCTTCTCAGTTGGGCAGAACCCCGGTCATGCCCTATCAAGGAAGAATTCCAAAATCGGCTTAATTTTGGCGATTTCCTTCGTAAGCAACGAGACCTGCAGGTTGTATGGCATTTGCCAGACGGGATCAACCGCCGGGAAGGACCGAACGATCCTTAATGCCAAATTAAGGTTTTGATTACTGCGCACCATATGACTTCGTTGGTCCGCACTTAGCGGAGGCCCTTCCTGGCTTAGACGATCAACCCAATATTCTTTGAGGGCGGGGAAATGCTGCCTTGCCTGGTTGTACGCATGAAGGGCGCCGACCGCTGTCCAAGCTCCAGGAGCCATGGTGCGTAGGGGAATCCAGTGGTAAATGCGGGGCTGGTGTTCAAGTTTGAGCCACGCCTGGAATGCCAAACCGCCGTGCTGCCTGGTCAGAGCATCCAACAGCCCGGGGTCGGACTCGAGCCCCCGTAGCATCACTTTCTGCGAGGTCTGAATCTCGGCGTTAATCGTGAGGTCCATCCCGCCTGGCATACCGGCGACAGAGATATTTGGAAGATTATTCTTCGCAACGTGATTCAGCTCGCCGATCACATAACCCCACCAAGCCCCGGCGGAGGAGTATTTCAGAGGTGCCGGAAACCCTTCCGCTTGGGGATGAATGACATAGTCGGCGGTTTTCGCGGTGCCTATCCCAATGGTTCGAGGCTCATTTTTGGCAAAGAGGCGTTGAACCTCTTCGAAGGTATCGACCCGCATCCGGTCGCATAGGATTTTGGCCTCGAGGCTGGAGGGTCCGGCGAAGGTATCGAACGAAAGTGCCGTCCCAGGTGGCAAGGACCGGTCAATTGAGACCTGGTTCCTTTCCCTTTTCCGCATGGTCCGGCTCTCAATCTGAATCTCAGACGGAGCCCGTTCCCGACCATCCGGCAGGGTTACCTCCACACACCGAATTCCAACATCCTCCAGGCAAACCTTTCGGTAAGGCGGGATCTGAGGTGCAGCCAGGATCATTCGAAGGCCCTGAGCGTTGAAGGTGCTTCGCATCAGCCCGTAGTACTCCATGACTTGGCCGAGGTGCTCCCGGGTGATGGTGTCCCGCTTGAGTTCTACGATGTACCTGACATTCCCGACTTTGAATAAGAGGTCAATCCGTCGGCCGTTGATTGGGAACTCCCGGTGCTTTTCCTGTATCTGCTCCCCGGGAAATAGAATTTCCGGATGCTCATAGAGATAGTCCTGCAGTTCACGTTCCAGCATTCCGACTCCGAGGGATGCTCAAGCATAACCCTTTGGGATACCGCGGGGGGTTAAGGGGTCCAGCCTTGCGCTTCACCCCAACCAACCGAGGAAAGCCCAAGAGCCAAAGCTGCAACTTCTCTCTGTATGATTCCCAATAGGGTCGGGGATATTCGGCAGCATCATGACAGGGTGTAGCTCAAAGGGAGCCTTTGCCTGCCTTGGAGATTCAACCCTTCAACCAAACAGTAAGTATAGAAAGGGCCCGGCCGTGAAGCCGGGCC
>DBME01000130.1:0-166 GCA_002298155.1 Holophagaceae bacterium UBA706
CCCGGTGGCCAAGGCTCCCGAGGCGCCCGCCCCGGTGGAGAAGGCCCCGGCCGCCGAGCCCGCCGCACCCGTCGCGCCGGAAGCCCCCGCCGCCTATGTCTATGACCTCAAGGCGGCTCCGAACCGCCAGGTGGTGATGCCCAAGACCGTGCCCCTGCCCAGCCTC
>DBME01000130.1:193-11723 GCA_002298155.1 Holophagaceae bacterium UBA706
AGACCGCCAAGGCCAAGGCCGAGGCCGAGGGCAAGGACGCCCCCAAGCCTCCGGTCCGCCCCGTGGCCAAGCCCGACGCCAACGACATGAAGTTCCCGGCCCCCGTTGAGGCCACCGACCCTGACCTGCTGCATCTCAAGGAGGTCCTGGGCGACAAGGTGGAGGAGATCTTCCAGCAGGGCGGCGAACTCACCTGCCAGATCCACCGGGACGCCATCCGCGAGGCCCTGGAGCTCTGCCGCCAGGATCCCAGCCTGCGCTACGAGATGCTGGCGGACGAGACCGCCACCCACTACCCGGCGGCCCAGGGCTGGGCCTTCGCGGTGGTCTACCACCTCACGAGCATCCGGCGCCACAAGCGCCTGCGCCTGCGCATCCTGGTGCCCGAAGGCTACGAGCCCGCCAGCGCGGTGCCCGTATACCCCACGGCCAACTGGCTGGAGCGGGAGATCTGGGACATGCTGGGCATCCGCTTCCAGGAGCACCCGGACATGACCCGCATCCTCTGCCCCGAGGACTGGGAAGGCCACGCGCTGCGCAAGGAATATCCGACCCCCGGCCTGGGCCAGCGGGACATCGACTTCCGCGAAGACCGTAGCGGGGTGCTGATGCGCCTCGCCATGGAAAAGGCCGGGAACATGGGCATCAACCTCCATCCGCCCAAAGCAGAATAGGAGTTCCTTGTGTTCAAGAACGAGGAGATGGAAATAAACATGGGACCGCAGCACCCGTCCACGCACGGTGTGCTGCGCCTCAAGCTGCGGCTGGACGGTGAGGTGGTCACCAAGTGCACCCCCTGCATCGGCTACCTCCACCGGGGCGTCGAGAAGATCTGCGAGAACAAGACCTTCTTCCAGGGCCAGGTCTGGACGGACCGCATGGACTACACGTCCGCCGTGGCCAACAACCTGGGCTGGGCCGAGGCCATCGAGAAGCTCTTCGGCATCACGGTGCCGCGCCGGGCCCTCTACATCCGCACGATGCTCAACGAGTTCAACCGCCTGGCCTCCCACCTCATCTGGCTGGCCACCCACGGTCTCGACATCGGCGCCATGACGGTCTTCATCTACACCTTCCGCGAGCGCGAGGCGATCCTCGACATCTTCGAGGCCTTCTGCGGCTCCCGCCTGACCACCACCGCCTTCCGCATCGGCGGACTGCGGGAGGACCTGCCCCCCGGAATGGAGAAGATGGTGCGGAACTTCCTCGCCACCTTCCCGGACTGCATGAACGAGTACGAGACCCTGCTCTCCGAGAACCGCATCTGGAAGAAGCGCACCGTCGGGGTGGGTATCCTCAAGGCCGAGGACGCCATCGCCATGGGCGTGACGGGTCCCGTGCTGCGGGCCGCAGGCGTGTCCTACGACATCCGCAAGGCCTTCCCCTACGCCGCCTACTCGGAAATGGACTTCGAGGTGCCCACCCGCACCGAGGCCGACACCTACGCGCGGTATCTCGTCCGTCTGGAAGAGATGCGCCAGAGCGCCCGGATCATCCAGCAGTGCATCGACGGCCTGCCGGAGGGACCGGTCATGGCCAAGCTGCCCAAGGTGCTCCGTTCCGAAGTGAACGAGGTCTACCACGCCACCGAGGCCCCCAAGGGCGAGCTGGGCTACTACCTGGTGGGCGAGAAGGGTTCGGTGAACCCCTACCGCTTCCACGTCAGGGCCCCCGGGTTCATCAACCTCCAGGCCCTCCCCAAGATGATCGAGGGGGGACTGGTCGCCGACGTGATCGCCACGATCGGAACGCTTGACGTGGTTCTGGGAGAGATCGACCGATGAACGCCGCCCCCGTGACCATGACCCTGCTCCAGACCTGCGTGATGGCCGTGCTCCAGGCCATCTGCGTGGTCCTCTTCGTCTTCATCATCGTCCCGCTCACCATCTACGCGGAACGCAAGGTGCTGGGCTTCGCCCAGGACCGCCTGGGCGCCACCCGCATCGCCGGCCACCGCGTCGGCCTCACCGGCTGGCTGAACCGGGGCATGTGGCGGATGGGCAAGGTGCCCTTCCTGTCCTACTGGCGCGGCCTGCCCATGCTGGTGGGCGACATCGCCAAGCTCTTCCTCAAGGAGGACATCGTCCCCACCAAGGCCGACCGGGCCATCTTCCTGGTCGCCCCGGCCCTGTCCCTCATCGCCTCGGTGGTGGTGTTCGCGGCCGTCAGCTTCTACCCGGGCGCGCTCTTCACCTTCCCCAAGATCGTCCCCATCATCGGCGGGCTGCCCTTCAACGGCTGCATCACCGACATGAACGTGGGCCTGCTGTTCATCCTGGGCATCGCCTCGGTGGGCGTCTACGGCATCGTCCTGGGCGCCTGGGCCTCCAATTCCAAGTACCCCCTCCTGGGTGGCCTGCGTTCCGGCGCCCAGATCGTGAGCTACGAGGTCCCCCTCACCCTGAGCCTCCTGGCCCCGGTGGTGCTCACGGGCACCCTGAACTTCAACAAGATGACCCTGGCCCTGGCCACGGAGATGCCCCTCTACGCGGTGCCGATCCTCTTCGTGTCCTTCTTCGTCTACTTCACCTGCGGCTTCGCCGAGACCAACCGCATGCCCTTCGACATGCCCGAGGCCGAGAACGAGCTGGTGGCCGGCTTCCACACCGAATACTCCGGCATGCGGTTCGGGTTCTTCTACCTGGCCGAGTACATCAACATGGTGGTGGTCACGGCCATCGCCAGCGCCTTCTTCCTGGGCGGCCCGTACCTGGCCCCCTTCGGTCTGCACCGGTACATCATGCACGTGCCCTTCCTCGGCGCCCCCAACGGGCTCTGGTTCGTGGCCAAGATGATCCTGCTCCTGTTCACCTTCATCTGGGTGCGCGGGACGATTCCCCGCTACCGCTACGACCAGGTCATGGCCGTGGCGTGGAAATACCTGATTCCGTTCACGCTAATCCTCGTTTTGCTGGCCGCGATGGTGCGGTACGCAGCCCCTGCGCTGCCCGTGGCCTAGGGGGGATCCGACCATGAAAAACTTCCTCAAGACGCTCATCCCCGTAGACATCTACAAGGGCCTGAAGCTCACCGGCACCCACTTCATGAAGGTCTTCACCACGGCCAACCGCCGCAAGGTGAAGATGCACGTGACCCAGGAATACCCCGAGGTTCCCGTCAAGCTGGCGCCGCGGTTCCGGGGCCGCCTGACCATGCTCAAGGACGAGCAGGGCGAGATCAAGTGCGTGTGCTGCCTGGCCTGCGAGAAGATCTGCCCCACCCAGGTGATCACCATCGAAAGCGGCAAGAAGGAGGGGCGCAAGACCAAGATCCCCACCCGCTACGACTTCGAGATGGAGCGCTGCATCTTCTGCGAGTTCTGCGTGGAGAGCTGCGGGTTCGATTCCATCATCCTCAACCACCAGTTCGAACTGGCGGCCTACAACCGCGAGGACTTCTCCATCGGCATGCTGGGGAAGGACCAGAACATGTTCGAGCTGACGCACGTCGGCAAGTTCTCCTACTCGGACGAGGACTGAAACCCATGGAAAACCTCCTAGCCTTCATCGGGCGCAACATGTTCCTGGTCTTCGGCCTCATGGCCGTGGGCGGGGCGGTGGCCCTCGTCTTCTCCAAGAACGCCGTCCACAGCGTCGTGGGCTTCCTCTTCTCCATGCTCTCCGTGGCGGCCTGCTACCTCTGCATGAGCGCCGAGTTCCTGGCCGTCGCCCAGCTCCTGGTCTACGCGGGCGGCATCGTCGTGCTCTTCCTCTTCGTGGTCATGCTGGTGGAGATGACCAAGTTCAAGGAGAAGGGGCTCTTCCAGGTGCAGACGCCCTATGCGGTCGCTGCGGTGATCCTGGGGGCCGTCGCCTTCATCGGTGTCTTCTGGAGCACCTGGTTCGGCCCCAGCGCCGCGGTGCCCCTCACGCTCTCGTCGCCGGAACTGGCCGAGGGGCTCAACGTGGCCTCCCAGAACGCCGAGGCCGTGAGCCGCGGGCTCTTCGCCGGATACCTGCTGCCCTTCGAGATCCTCTCCGTGATCCTGCTGGTGGCTCTGGTGGGCGCCGTGACGCTCGCCAAGAAGGAAAGGAACTAGACGATGGTCTCGATGAACGTTGTCCTCTTCATCTCCTTCCTGCTGTTCTCCGTGGGTGTGGCGGGCGTGCTGATCCGCCGCAACGCCCTGGTCATCCTCATGTGCGTGGAGCTCATGCTCAACGCCGCCAACCTGAACCTGGTCGCCTTCGCCCGGCACAGCGGGACGGTGGGCGGGCAGGCCTTCGCCCTCCTGGTGATGGGCCTCGCCGCGGCGGAAGTGGCCATCGGCCTCGCGCTGGTGGTGGCCCTCTACCGCAAGAAGGACACCATCCAGGTGGACCAGATCGACCTCCTCAAGGGCTGACCGGGACCGACGTGATGACCATCCATTCCTCGACCCAGAACCAGGTGAACGCATGATCATGGAACACGCAGCCCTGAGCAACCCGCTCCACAGTCAAGTGCTCTGGCTCATACCCTTCCTCCCCCTCTTCGGCGCCATCATCAACGGCGCCACGGGCCGCCGGCTCCGGAACAACAAGGTGGTGGACGCCATCGCCCTTGGCTCCGTGGGGGTCTCCTTCCTGCTGGTGGTCTACATCTTCATCCAGCTCATGGGGCGCGCACCCGTGGACCGGTCCGTGACCCAGACGGTCTGGACCTGGCTGGACTTCGGCGGCGCCCGGGTGCTGGGGGGCGTGACCTCCAACACCATGTCGTGGGCCTACAAGATCGATCCCCTCTCGGCCTGCATGGGCCTCCTGGTGACCGGGGTGGGCTTCCTCATCCACCTGTTCTCCACCGGCTACATGGCCGATGAGCGCAAGAACGGCGAATACTACCGGTTCATGGCCTACCTGAACCTGTTCGTCTTCTCCATGCTCAACCTGGTGCTCGGCGCCAACATGGTGATGATGTTCCTGGGCTGGGAAGGGGTGGGCCTCTGCAGCTACCTGCTCATCGGCTTCTACTTCGACCGGGAATACGCCGCCATCGCGGGCAAGAAGGCCTTCGTCACGAACCGCATCGGCGACTTCGGCTTCATGATCGGGTTCTTCCTGATCTTCATGATCTACGGCTCGGTGGACTTCGACACCCTCATGGGCATGACCCGCAACATCATGGCCATGCCGGAGATCCACCTTTTCGGCATCTCCCACACGCCCACCTGGTGGTTCAACCTCATCGGCTGCTGCCTGTTCCTGGGCGCCTGCGGCAAGAGCGCCCAGATCCCCCTGTATGTGTGGCTTCCGGACGCCATGGCGGGTCCCACCCCCGTGAGCGCCCTGATCCATGCCGCGACCATGGTGACCTCCGGCCTCTACATGATCGCCCGGATGAACTTCATCTACGTCAATGCCCCGGTGGCCCTGGCCCTGGTGCTCTTCATCGGCGCCCTCACGGCCCTGGTGGCCGCCAGCATGGGCCTGGCCCAGTACGACATCAAGAAGGTGCTGGCCTACTCCACGGTGAGCCAGCTGGGCTTCATGTTCATGGGCATGGGCGCGGGGGCCTTCTCCGCCGGCATGTTCCACGTCTTCACCCACGCCTTCTTCAAGGCGGCCCTCTTCCTCGGGTCCGGCTCGGTGATCATGGCCTGCCACCACGAGCAGGACATGCGGAACATGGGCGGCCTGCGGAAGTACATGCCCTGGACCTTCGCCTCCATGGGCATCGCCACCCTGGCCATCGCCGGCATCTTCCCCTTCTCCGGCTTCTTCTCCAAGGACGAGATCCTCTGGAAGGTGTTCGAGGGCTGGTTCGCGGGGGGCGCCTACACCGGTTCCAAGCTCAACCTCCTGGCCTGGACCATGGGCATGATCGCGGCCTTCATGACCGCCTTCTACATGGTCCGCCTCATGGTGATGACCTTCTTCGGCGAATACCGGGGCGCGGGGCACGACCCCCACGGCCACACGGTGCCCTCGGAAGTCGTCCACCACGCCTCCCACGGTGACGACCACGGCCATGACGCCCACGCCGGGCACGGCCATGACGATCACGCCGCCGCGCACCACGGTCCCGCCGAGGTGCCCTGGAACATGTGGTTCCCCGTGGCGCTCCTGGCCCTCCTGGCCCTGGTGGGCGGTTTCCTGAACATCCCCCACAGCCTCCACTGGATCGGCAGCGGCCACTTCAGCGAGTTCATCGCCCCGCTCCTCTACCAGACCCACGCCCACGAGGCCCACGAAGCCGCCCCCGCCATGGAGTACATCCTCATGGTCGTGGCAACGGTGATCTGGGCGCCGGCGGCCATGGGCCTGGCCTGGTGGTTCTACGGCGCCGACCCCACCTGGTCCAAGCCCCGGGCCTTCGTGAAGCGGTTCCCCGAGCTCTTCGAGTGGGTGAACGCCAAGTACTACATCGACGAATTCTACGAAGCCGCCTTCATCGGACCCTGCAAGCAGCTGGGGGCCCAGCTCTGGGCCTTCGACGCCTGGGCCGTGGACGGCATGGTGAACGGGGCGGCCCGGTTCACCCTCGCGATCAGCCATGCCTTCCACTGGTTCGATGCCCGGATCGTGGACGGCCTGGTCAACCTGGTCGCCTGGATCCTCCAGCAGATCAGCCAGGGATTCCGGAAGCTGCAGAGCGGCCGGGTCCAGAACTACGCCTTCGTGATGTTCCTGGGCTTCCTGGCGATCGCCTTCTGGAAGTTCCTGGCCTGAACCCTTTCCCTTCGCTTTCGTCCATTCGCCCCGCTCGACGCTCCCTGGAGTTCCCATGATCCCCTGGTACCAAAACCTCCCGTTGTGGGTCACCTTCCTCCCCCTCCTGGGGGCCCTCTTCCTCCTCTTCGTGCCGAAGGGAAGCCGGAGGACCTTCGAGCTTGGGGCCCTGGCCTTCACCGTGGCCGACTTCCTCCTGAGCCTGCCGCTCTGGTTCCAGTACAACCGCCATGACGGGGGCGTGCAGTGGGCCTTCTCCGCGGACTGGATCCCGAGCATCGGGGTCAAGTTCAGCGTGGGCATGGACGGCATCAGCCTCGTGCTGCTCCTGCTGACCACCCTGCTGGGCTTCATCGTGGTGTGGTGCTCGTTCACCGCCATCACCGAGCGCCACAAGGAGTACTACATCTGGCTGCTGGTCATGCAGTTCAGCATGCTGGGGGTCTTCATCACCCAGGACATGTTCCAGTTCTACCTTTTCTGGGAACTGATGCTGGTGCCCATGTACTTCCTGATCGCCATCTGGGGCGGTCCCCAGAAGCTCTACGCGGCCATCAAGCTCTTCCTCTACACCCTGGCGGGCTCCGTCCTGATGCTGGTGGCCATCCTGGCCATCTACTTCCTCCAGCTGAAGGTCACCGGCAAGGCCGACATGTCCATCGCCTCCTTCCAGGCCATGGCCGGCGTCATCGCCCACCAGAGCCACACCTTCCAGATCCTCCTGGCGCTGGCCTTCTTCCTGGGCTTCGCCATCAAGGTCCCCATGTTCCCCTTCCACACGTGGCTGCCTGACGCCCACGTGGAAGCCCCCACGGCCGGTTCCGTCGTGCTGGCCGGCGTGCTCCTGAAGATGGGCACCTACGGCTTCGTGCGGTTCCTCCTGCCCATCGCCCCCGGCGCCACCAAGGAGCTCATGCCCTACTTCATGACCCTGGCCCTCATCGGCGTCATCTACGGCGCCCTGGTGGCCATGATCCAGAAGGACATGAAGAAGCTCGTGGCCTACTCCTCCGTGAGCCACCTCGGCCTGTGCATGCTGGGCCTGTTCGCCCTCAATCCCAACGGCATCACGGGCGGCATCCTCCAGATGCTCAACCACGGCATCTCCACGTCGGCGCTCTTCCTCATCGTCGGCATCATCTACGAGCGGCGCCACACCCGCCTCATCGCGGAATACGGCGGCCTCTCCAAGACCATGCCCCTCTACGCCACCGTGTTCCTCATCATGACGATGAGCAGCATCGGCCTGCCGGGCCTCAACGGGTTCATCGGCGAGTTCGCCATCCTGCAGGGCGCCTTCCAGGCCGCCCCCTGGCTGGCCGTCCTGGCCACCACGGGCATCATCCTGGGCGCCGCCTACATGCTCTGGCTCTACCAGCGCGCCATGTTCGGACCGATCAGCGAGACCAACGCCAAGATGGCCGACCTGAACCTCCGGGAGATCGCCTACTTCGTGCCCCTGCTGGCCGCCGCCTTCTGGATCGGCCTCTATCCCAAGCCGCTCCTCAACGTGCTTGAGGCGCCCGTGGAGAAGCTGGTCCGGCAGATCACCCCCACCTACTACGATCAGGTGGACCTGACGAAGGGCCAGAAGGAAGCCGCCAAGGTCGGAATGGCCGGCATGCCGGCCCCCGCCGAAGCCGAAACCCATGAAGAGGCAGAACCCAGCCACGGCGGAGGTCACTGATGCCGTTTGCCGCAACCCTGTGGGCGTACCTGCAAAGGGATCTCCCGCTCCTCTACCCGCATCTGCTCATGCTGGTGGCCGCCACGGTCATGCTGTGGCCCGCCGATGCCTTCGTGCCCAAGGGCGCGAAGGGGCAGTGGGCGACCGTGACGGTGGTCGTGCTGGTGGCCGCCGGGTTCCTCGTTTCCCGGACCCCCGCCGTCGACGGCTTCGGCCACATGTACCAGTCCGACGGCATCACCAAGGGCTTCCAGTACCTCTCCCTGGCGGCCGGCATCATCACCGTGCTCCTCAGCCAGCTCCAGCTGGACCTGCTCAAGGAGCAGTCGGTCGAATACTACGCCCTGATCCTCTTCTCCGTGACGGGCATGATGTTCCTGGTGGGCGCCACGGACCTGGTCTCCATCTACTTCTCCCTTGAGCTCATGGCGTTGTGCATCTACATCCTGGTGGCCTACTTCCGCACCCAGGAGCGCAGCATCGAGGCCGGGATGAAGTACTTCCTGCTGGGTGCCTTCTCCAGCGGCATCCTCCTCTTCGGCATCAGCCTCCTGTACGCCGCCACGGGCGGGACCACCACGAACCTCGAGGGAATGAACCGGCTGCTGGCCATGGCGCCCTCGTCCAGCAACCTCCTGGTCTTCGCGGGCCTCCTGATGGTCCTGGTGGGCTTCTGCTTCAAGGTCGCGGCGGTGCCCTTCCACATGTGGTCCCCGGACGCCTACGAGGGCGCCCCTACGGCGATCACCGCCTTCATGTCCATGGCCCCCAAGGCCGCGTCCCTGGCGGCCTTCGCCCGCGTCTTCGGCTCGGGCTTCGCCAGCCTGCATTCCGAGTGGGAGGCCCCGCTGATGTTCGTGGCCGGCGCCAGCATGGTGCTGGGCAACATCGCCGCCCTTCGCCAGCACAGCATGAAGCGCCTGCTGGCCTACTCCAGCATCGCCCACGTGGGCTACATGCTCCTGGGCGTCCTCAGCACCAAGGCCCCCGGCGGCGTGCAGGCCATCTGGCTCTACATGCTCACCTACCTGCTCATGCAGAGCGGCGTCTTCGGCATCGTCATCTACTTGCAGGGCAAGGGCGAGGGCGAGCGCATCGAGGACTTCCGCGGGCTGGGCCGCACCCGGCCGGTGCTGGCCTTCGCCATGATGGTCCTCATGCTGAGCCTGGCGGGCATCCCCCCCCTGGTGGGCTTCTTCAGCAAGTTCTACCTNNTTCAAGCTGGCCATCGAGCAGGGCTACGTCACCTTGACGGTCCTCGCCCTCCTGACCAGCGCCGTGGCCGCCTACTACTACCTGGCGGTGGTCGCCACGATGTACTTCAAGGAACCCCTGGATGGCGAGGTCAAGCCCCTGGGCACCCTCACCACCCTCATCGTGGGCGCCAGCTGCGCCCTGGTCCTGGTGGGCACCCTCTTCGGCTCCTACCTCCTGGACTGGGCCGACACGATCCTCTGAGTCCGTCGCCCGCGCTCCTGATCCATGGCCCCCGGCCCGCCGGGGGCCATGCGTCTTTCGGGGGAACGCGGGATAATCGCTTAACCTAGGCAGGTGCCGTGATGCTCTTCCAACGCAAGGACAAGGGTGTGGAACCCAGGGAACGCGCCCTGTGGGGGGACCTCATGGGCCTGGGGATGGTGTTCCCCATCGCCATCGCCCTGGGCTTNNGCCAAGCTGGGCCACCCCGTGGCGGGCATGTGGGTGGGCCTGGTGTGGGGGGTGTCCACGGGGTTCGAGGAGCTCTACAAGACCACCAAGCGCCTGGACCGGTACGACGAGAACGAAAAAAAGGAGAAGGACCGGGACCATGACGCCTGAGGACGGGGGGTCGGTGCACCTGGCCCGCATCGCGTGGATCCAGGTGGCCCTGCTGCCCCTGGGGGCGGGAGCCTGGCTCCTCCTGCGTTCCTGGCGCGCCGCCCTGGTCTTCGCGGCGGGGGGGGCCGCCTCCATCCTTTTCTGGCACCTCCACCGGTGGGTGGTGGGGGGCATGCTCACGCCTTCGGTGCGCCGGCGCTGGGTCTTCGCGTTCCTGGTGCTGGCCAAACTGGCGTTGATCGTGCTTCTCCTGCGTGGGATGATGGTCTGCTTCCCCACGGAAGTCCTGCCCTTCGTGGCCGGGATCCTGCTTTTCAGCGTCTCCATCATCCTGGAAGCGTTCTGGCTGATCCTGCGGCCCGACTGAAATCCCGAGGTCACCTCCATGGAACACCACGCATCGTTTCTAGCGGTCTGGCTTTCGAAGCTCCTGGGCCTCAAGGCCTATGCGTGGCCAGGCTTCGCCCCGGGCGCGCACCTCACCTTCCTTGAGCGTTACGACCACCTCCTCATCTCGGTCCTGGCGGCCCTGGTGACGGTGATCCTGGTCCTCCTGGTACGCCTGCGCATGGTACGGGTACCCGGCCCCCTGCAGCAGACCATGGAATACCTTGTGGGCTTCGTGCGGGCCCTGGTCGCCGACAACGTGGCCCATCATCCGGACCGTTACGTGCCCCTCATCGGGACCCTGGGCGTGTTCGTCCTGCTGAACAACCTGTTCGGCCTCATCCCCGGCCTCGGCTCGGGCACCGCCAACTACAACGTCACCCTGGGCTGTGCCCTGGTGGTCTTCTTCTACTACAACTTCCACGGCATGCGCGAGCACGGCGTCGGGAAGTACCTGGGCCACTTCGCCGGCCCCGTGTGGTTCCTCTGGATCCTCATGTGGCCCCTGGAGGTCCTGGGCCTGCTCTCCCGCATCCTCAGCCACAGCCTGCGTCTGTTCGGCAACATCGCCGGCGAGCACGTGGTGTCGGGCATCTTCTTCGCCCTGACGCCCCTGGTCGTGCCTGTGCCGCTGATGATCATGGGCCTCTTCTTCGGCCTCATCCAGACCTTCGTGTTCATCATGCTGGCCACCATCTACGTGTCCGGGGCCGTGGCCCACGAGCACTAGTCCATCGTCTCCCCAACGGCCGTCGGGATTCCGAACCCCGCGGCCCCCACTTTGAGGTGTTCCATGAAGAAGTTCCTCGTCACCGCCTTCCTCTTCACCGTGGCCTTCGCCGCCTTCGCCGAGGGCACCGCCCCCGCCGCCGGCCTCTTTGAAGGCAAGTACCTGGCCCACATCGCCCTCGCCATCGCGGCCGCCGGCTGCGGCATGGCCCAGGGCAAGGCCGTGGTCGCCGCCTGCGAAGGCATCGCGCGCAACCCC
>DBME01000023.1:0-136 GCA_002298155.1 Holophagaceae bacterium UBA706
CCATGGCCGTGACGGGACTGGGCTTGGGTTATGGGTGGGGCGCCCTGGTTCCGTATGGCGGGCAAGGCCCCGGGCCCTTGAATGGGTTCGGGTCGAACCTCTGGAACCACCCGTGCAGGTTCACGGCCCACCCAGG
>DBME01000023.1:164-1000 GCA_002298155.1 Holophagaceae bacterium UBA706
GGGGTGGGTCGGCGCTCAAGCCCCGGGTGATGCGAAAGCCGACCCCCTTGCAGCATTCCTGTGTCCTCTGTGCCTCCGTGGAACTCTGTGCATGATCAGTTCGCCCACGCTGCCACCCAGCAATGGGGCGGCCCCCATCCACGTTCCAGGTGCCCCGGTAGTAGGAAGCAAGAATCGGATTGTCCGGTCGGCCCAGGGGGACCAACCTGGATTCGGAGGTCAATTATGTCCCAGAGCGACTATTCCCGCTGCGCCAAGGCCATCGAATTCCTGTGCGCCAGTTCCCGGGAGCAGCCCAGCCTCGAGGACGTGGCGGCCGAGGTGGGCATGAGCGAGTTCCACTTCCAGCGCATGTTCAGCGCCTGGGCCGGGGTGAGCCCCAAGCGGTTCCTGCAGTACCTCACCCTCCAGCAGGCCAAGGGTCTCCTGCTGGAGTCGCGCTCCCTCCTGGACACGACCCTGGAGGTGGGCCTGTCCAGCCCCAGCCGCCTCCACGACCTGTTCCTCAGCGTGGAGCGCGTCACGCCCGGCCAGTTCAAGGCCCGGGGCCGGGGGCTCGCCTTCCGCTGGGCCGTGACGGACACGCCCCTGGGTCCGGCCTTCCTGTCGGCCCTGGACGGGAGGCTCACGGGCTTCTCCTTCCTGGAGGACGGGGACCCGGAATCCGCCCTGGCCGAGCTGCGCGAAACCTGGCCTCTGGCCGGGGCGGTCCATGATCCGGAAGGCCTGCGGCCCCTGGCGGAGGCCCTGGCGGAGCGTTTCGGCCGGGGGCCCCGCACGCCCCTGGGCGTCCTGCTCCAGGGCACGCCCTTCCAGCTCAAGGTGTGGGAGGCGCT
>DBME01000023.1:1092-3578 GCA_002298155.1 Holophagaceae bacterium UBA706
TCCCCTGCCACCGGGTCATCCAGGCCTCCGGCGCCCTGGGGGGCTACCACTGGGGCACCGGCCGGAAGCGGGCCCTGCTGGCCCTGGAGCGGGCCCGAACGGACGTGGCGTGAAATTTCCCTGCCGGGGAACAGCGAGCGGACGGTAATAATCGGACAACGTCCCTCGCCCGGGCGGTGGAGTGGTTATGACCAAGGTCCGACCCCAGAAGGCACCCGGCCCGTCCGGCGCCGGGGACGTGCCCCGCGGCGACGAGGAGCTGCGCCGGCTGGTGGAACACCAGATGCGGGAGCTGGAAGCGGAGGTGGCCGAGCGCCGCCGGCGCGAGGAGGAACTCTCCGCCGAGCGCGTGCTGCTGCGCACCGTCATCGACATCATCCCCGACTACATCTACGTCAAGGACCGCAACAGCAAGTTCATCGTGGACAACGCCGCCGTGGCGCGGAACCTGGGCTTCACCCCCGAGGAGGTCATCGGCAAGACCGACTTCGACTTCTTCCCCCGGGACCTGGCCCAGCAGTTCTACGACGACGAGCAGCAGGTGATGGCCTCGGGCGTGCCGCTCATCAGCCGCGAGGAGCCCAACTACTACCCCCTCAGCGACACCTGGGGCTGGCACCTGACCACCACCGTGCCGCTGCGCAATTCCCGGGGCAAGGTCATCGGCCTGGTGGGCGTGAGCCGCGACATCACCTCCCACCGCAAGATGGAGGAGACCCTGCGCGAGAGCCTCGTGCTCCAGAAGGTGGCCCGGGAGGTGCTGGAATCCCAGGAACGCGAGCGCAAGCGCATCGCCGCCGAGCTCCACGACGACCTGGGCCAGAACCTGCTCCTTGTGAAGAACAAGCTGCTTCTGGGCCTCCGGGCCGCGGCGGCGGGTTCGGACGCCACCGAGGCCATGCAGGAGGCCGTGGCGCTGGTGTCCCAGACCCTCCAGAGCGTGCGGGAGATCTCCCACAACCTCCGCCCCCATCAGCTGGACGAGCTGGGCCTCGCCAAGAGCGTGGACGGCATGCTGCGCCGCCTGGCGTCCTCCTCCGGCCTGGCCGTGAAGGCCGAAATCCGGGCCGTGGACGGGCTCCTGGCCGACGAGGCCGAAATCACCCTCTATCGCATCGCCCAGGAGAGCCTGAACAACGTCGTCAAGCATTCCGGAGCCGCCACGGCCTGCGTCACCCTGGGCGAGGTGGACGGCAGCGTGGTGCTGGAGGTGCGGGACGACGGCCGCGGTTTCGACGCCGCCGACCACCCCGCCCGGGGCGGCGGAATGGGCCTGATGATCATGTCCGAGCGGGCACGCATGCTGGGGGGGACGCTGGAGCTCCGCACCGCACCCGGCGAGGGCACCACCCTCACCGTCACCGTGCCCGCCCTGGGGAGGAACGATGCCTGAAATCAAGGTTCTCATCGCCGACGACCATCCCCTCTACCGCGCCGGGGTGCGCCAGGTGATCGAAGGGGTGGCCTCCATGGACGTGGTGGCCGAAGTGGGGGATGGCGAGGCCGCCCTGGCGACCATCGAGGCCCTCAAGCCCGACCTGGCCGTCCTGGACATCCGCATGCCGCGCCTCAGCGGCCTCCAGGTGGTGCGCGAGCTGCACCGGCGCAACCTGGCCACCGACGTCATCTGCCTCACCATGTACGACGACGAGGAGACTTTCAACGAGGCCATGGACCTGGGCGTCATGGGCTACGTCTCCAAGGAATCCGCCGTGGACGACGTGGTGGCCGCCATCGAGACCGTGGCCCGGGGCCGCCACTACATCAGCCCATCCCTCATGGATCTCATGGTGGGCCGAAGAGCACGCAGCCAGCCGGCAAGCCGGGACCTCCCCCTCCAGACCCTCTCCCCCATGGAACGCAAGGTCCTCAAGCTCATCGCCGAATCCAAGACCAGCAAGGAGATCGCGGAGGAGCTCTTCATCAGCCAGCGCACCGTGGAGAACCACCGGGCGCATACCAGCGCGAAGCTGGGCATCCATGGGAGCTACAGCCTGCTCAAGTTCGCGCTGGAGAACCGGGCAAGGCTGTGAGCACGACCTTGGAACGGCTGTTTTCGGCGGGCTTTTCCCGGGTTTGGTCGTTGCGGCACTGACAATCAGTCCCTGCCGGTGGCCGGGGTCGATTCGTCCAGGTCCCATCGTGAGGGCCCGGCCCATGGGGTTCCCATCCGTCGCGCCGACCCACCGGCACCGCGCGGATCCGGTCCTCGCTACGCTGCGGGCCGGATCCTCCGGTTAGCCGTAGCAGGGCTTTGGAGCGTTGGGGGTCCGGAATGGGGCCTTCGGGGCTCATTGCCTGGGATGGCCCTTTGAGATTGAGGGAAATGCCGTCGGCAATTCCAGGTCAAGCCGGAGAGGTGGCCAGGAGCGTGATGAGAATCGCTAGATTACGGCCTCGCCAAGCATCGGCCCGGTTCCATCCGGGCGTTCGGGGCGGAGCTACCCCCGTACCTAAACCTACCTGCTCCAAAGCCGGGCCACGGC
>DBME01000072.1 GCA_002298155.1 Holophagaceae bacterium UBA706
CCCCTGGTGCCCGGCTTCCGCGCCGTCCAGGCCGCGGCCATGGGGGCCGGGGCGGAGGGCTGCTCCTTCTCGGGGGCGGGGCCGGCGATCTTCGCGGTGACGGCCCGGGAGGGCGCGGCGTCCGTGGGCCGGGCCATGGTGGAAGCCTGGGCCCGGGAAGGGGTGGAAGCCGTGGCGCGTTGCTGCACACTGGATCCGCGGGGCGCCCGCGTCGAGGAGGAGGAGGCATGAGGCTCACCAGCACCCGCAATCCCGCCGTCAGCGCCACCTTCGCCCAGGCCGTGCTCGCCAACACCCCCGGCGACGGGGGCCTCTACATGCCTGCCGCCTGGCCGGCCCTTCCGGACCTGGAGGATCTCCTGGCCCTGCCCTGGGACGCACGCAACCCGGTCCTCCTGGGGCGGATCCTGGGCGACGCCTTCCTCCCCGGCGAAGTGGAGGCCATGGCCCGGGAGGCCTTCACCTTCCCCGCGCCCCTCGTGCAGGTCGAGGACGGCCTGTTCGCGCTGGAGCTCTTCCACGGCCCCACCCTGGCCTTCAAGGATTTCGGCGCCCGGTTCCTGGCCGCGGTGCTGGCGAGGATCAGCCCGGGCCCCCGGACCATCCTCACGGCCACCAGCGGCGACACGGGCGCTGCCGTGGCCTCGGCCTTCTGGCGCCGCCCCGGCTTCCGGGCCGTGGTGCTCTACCCCCAGGGCCGGGTCTCCCCGCTGCAGGAGCGGCAGATCGCATGCCTGGGCGACAACGTTGAGGCCCTGGCCGTCCAGGGTTCCTTCGACGACTGCCAGACCCTGGTGAAGGCCTGCTTCCAGGATGCCGGCCTCAGCGCCCAAGCCGGCCTCACCTCCGCCAACTCCATCAACATCGCCCGTCTCGTGGCGCAGGTCCTCTACTACGTCGAAGCCGTCGCCCAGCTGCGGGACCGCGGCATCCGCCAGCGGCCCCTGGTCTCCGTGCCCAGCGGCAACTTCGGCAACCTTTGCGCGGGCTTCCTGGCCGCGGGGCTGGGACTTCCGGTCTCCTTCGTGGCCGCCACCAACGCCAACCGCACCGTCCCCGACCACCTGGAGACGGGAGCCTACGCCCCCCGTCCCAGCCTCGCGACGTTGAGCAACGCCATGGACGTGGGCGACCCCAGCAACTGGGAGCGCATCCTGCACCTCCATGGCGGCGATCTGGACGCGCTGCGCCGGAACCTGCGCTGGGGTTCCCAGGACGATGCCGCCACCCTGGCCTCCCTCGCCGAGCTTCGCGCCCGGGGCTACACCGCGGACCCCCACGCCGCCGTGGCCTACGGGCAACTGCGCCGCGTCCTCGAACCCGGCCGCCCGGGAATCTTCCTGGGGACGGCCCATCCCGCCAAGTTCCAGGCAATCCTGGAAGCGAGGCTCGGCTGGGAAATCCCTCTCCCGCCGGCCCTGGCCGAGCTGGAAGGACGGCCCCTCCACACCCGCCCCCTTCCAGCCGACGCGAATTTGCTGAAGCGTGAACTCGCCTGATCGGCACAGCATCCGGGAAGTCCCGACACGATCCGGAAGGCCTTCCCGGATTCGGCAACTAGTTCAGGAAGAGCCGGTACCCGGGGTTGTCCTTCTCGTCGATCCAGGCATACCCCAGGTCAGCCAGGAACGACCAGAAGGCCGCCTCGTTCCTTTTCGGAACCACGACCCCGGCCAGCACCCTGCCCACATCCGCCCCGTGGTTCCGGTAGTGGAACAGCGTGATGTTCCAGTCCGGCCCCATGCGCTCCAGGAACTGCAGGAGCGCCCCCGGGCGTTCAGGGAACTCGAAGCGGAAGACACGTTCATGCCTTGGGTCCGGGGAGAAACCCCAGGACATGTGCCTCAAGTGAAGCTTTGCCATTTCATTCCCGCTGAGATCCTCTGCCAGGTACCCGGCGGCACGGAAGGTCTCCAGGACCTCCCTGGCCTCCCCATCGCCCTCCACCTGGATCCCCACGAAAATCCGGGCAATGTCAGGTCCCGAATACCGGTAGTTGAACTCGGTGATCGCTCTCTTCCCCACCAGGGCGCAGAACGCCCGGAAGCTCCCGGGGCGCTCCGGTATGCCCACGGCGAAAAGGGATTCACGGCGTTCCCCGGTACCCGCCCGTTCCGCCACGAAACGCAGCCTGTCGAAATTCAGGTTGGCTCCGCTCAGGATGGCGATCAGATGGAGGCCGCTCCTGCCCCTTGACCAGGCCCGGAGCCCCGCCACGGAAAGGGCGCCGCTGGGTTCAAGCAAGGTCCGGTTCTCCAGGAACACATCCTTGATGGCCGTACAGATCTCGTCCGTTCCCACCCGGATCATCTCGTCCACCGTTTCGCGACAGAGAAGGAAGGGCAGGTCCCCTACCCGGCGCACAGCCACCCCGTCCGCGAAGGTGCCTGCATGGTCAAGCCCGACAGGCCTGCCTGCCTTCAGGCTCCGGGTCATGGAGTCCGAATCCGCAGGCTCAACACCGATCACCCGAACGGAGGGCCGCAGGTGCTTGATGCACGTGGCGATGCCCGCCAGGAGGCCCCCGCCACCCACAGGTACGAAAACGGCGTCCAGCCCCCGGGGCCTCTGGCGGAGAATCTCAAGTGCCATCGTTCCCTGCCCGGCGATTACGTCGGCGTCGTCAAAGGGATGGATGGGCGTCAGACCGAGGGCCACCAGCGTCAAGGCATGCGTCGAAGCCTCGTCGAAACTGTCTCCAACCAGATGGACTTCCCCTCCCAAGCGACGCACGGCCTCGACTTTGATGGCCGGCGTGGTGGCGGGCATGATGATGACGGCCCGGCAACCCAGTCGCTGAGCGGCGAGAGCCACGCCCTGGGCATGATTCCCGGCGGACGCGGCCACGACCCCCAACGCCAGCTGGGCCGGCGTGAGGCGGGCCATGCGCGCATAGGCGCCTCTCAGCTTGAACGAGAAGACCGGTTGGAGATCCTCCCGCTTGAACCAGACCTCGTTCCCCAGATTGCCGGAAAGGATGGACGCGGCTTCCAGGGGGGTCTCTCGTGCGACATCGTACACAGGGGCCGTGAGCATCGCCCGGAATACGTCCTCAGCTAGTCGGCCTGGCATGGGTACCTCCTCGCCAGCAGATCCAGGAATGCGTCGGCAAGGGGGGATCTGGCCCTTGAGCGGCGGAAGGCGACCCTGATGTCCCTTCCGATGGGAGTGGCCTTGATGGGAGGCGAGACCAGGAGGCCTTCGCCCAGTTCCCGCCCCAGGCACAATCGGGGAAGAATGGTCACACCGGCCCCGGAAGTCACGAAGCGTTTGATGGCTTCCAGCCCCGGAAGTTCAAGGGCCACCTGGAGCTTGATTCCCTCTTGCCCGAAAAGGTAATCCAGGCGCTTCCGGCTGGGCGTGCGCGCTGCATGGGCCACGAAGGTCAGTCCCCCCAGTTGACGAAGCGGGACGGAACTGGAGGTGGCCAGAGGGTGCGAGGCGGGAACGGCGAGAACCAGGTCATCCCTGAACAGGATCCGGGACTCCAGATCCCGGTGGCCAGGCGCATACGAAAGGAACCCGAAATCCAGGTCCTGGTCCAGCAGCAGGGAAGGAATCCCGGAGGCTGGACAGTGGACGACTTCGATCATGGCCGCCGGGTATTCCCGTCGGAAGGCCTCGATGAGCTCGGGGACGAGGTAATCACAGAGAAACCCGTTTCCCGTCAGGCGGAGTACGCCTTTGCTGCCCATGCGGCGTTCTTCCATGACCTTCAGGGCGCCGTCCCAGATCTTGAGGATCCGGCCGGCATAGTCCACCACGGAGCGCCCGGCCCCCGTCAGGACGGCGCGCCTGGAGGTCCTGTCCAGGAGTTGGACCTGGAAGGCCTCCTCCAGCCGCCGAAGGGCCTGACTCACGGCTGGCTGGGATCGGTGGAGCTTGCCGGCCACCCGGGAAAAGCTGCCCTCCTCGGCGAGGCAGACCAGGACTTCAAGGTCTGAGAGGTGCATGACCACCCTCCCGGACTGGCCTGAGCCAACTGGACCTGGAGGAATCCTTGCCCCGGACAATGTCCATGTAGATCTTCCGGAGGTCTGCCGTGACCGGACCCGCCGTCCAGGTGCGTCCACCCAGCGCAGCCAGGGGCGTTATTTCGGCCGAGGTTCCGGTAAGGAATACCTCATCAGCTTCCAGCAGCTCCTCCAGCGCCACCGGCCGCGCCCCAGCTCCGGCCATTTCCATCACCGTCGCCCGGGTTATTCCGGGGAGCGCATCCGGGTGCGCCACGGCCGTCACCTTCCCCCCCGCGACCATGAAGATGTTCTCGCCGGTAGCCTCCACCACGTATCCTCGGGCATCCACGAAAAGCGCCTCCTCGAACCCCGCAGCCGTCGCAGCCCGTTTGGCGAGGATGGAGTTGACGTATCCCCCGCAGAGCTTCAACGGCGGAATGGCGTCCGAAGCATTTCGCCTGAGCGTGCTCACATGAGCCTTCACCCCTCTCGCCGCGGCATCCCCAAGATGGTTGTTCCAAGGAAGGGCCGTGACGAAGCATTCGGCCCCGTGCTGGTCGACGTCCAATCCCAGGTTCCCGCTGCCATAGAAGACGAGAGGCCTGAGGTAGGCGTCCCCAAGCCCGGATGCGTCAAGGACCTCCATGCATCCCTGGGCCATCGCCCCCATGTCGAAGGGCAGCCCCAGGGCTGCTGCGCCCTTGGCCATTCTCTCAAGATGCGCATCCAGGCGGAAGATTGCCGGCCCCGAGGAGGTCAGGTAGGACCGGATTCCTTCGAATACGCCAAGACCATAGTGGAGGGCCGGGGCCATGAGGTGGGCCTGGGCCGGGGAGCCTACCGTCAGCTTTCCGTTGCGCCAGAGGGGATGAATTGCCATGGAGTTTCCTTTCATAAATGAAAAGCCCCGCAACCTGTTGGGTGCGGGGCGGGTGGTTTCTTGCATGTGCTGCTAGATGCCCCCCGCCCCGCCGCCGATAATGACGACTACGACTCCAAGGAGGCCCAGCAGCCGGGTGCCATCCAGAGGTTGCACGTCCCCTGACCCGGCATTGCCGGGAAGCGCGGTGACGTGAAGGAGGGATCTCATCTTGATCTAGTCATTCCATGAGCGCGACGCGAGGTCAAGGAAATGGGGGTCATCGGCAGGAAATCGAATAGGACGATTCAGGAATCGAGGCGTCCCCTTCGTCCCTTTGGCTCGTGGTCCATTGCCAGAAGGGGCGTCCGCCCCACCAGCGCCAGGAACGCCTGCGCCAAGAAGGTCCCGTGGGGGCTTCCGTTCAGCATCCTGCCACCCGTTCTCCCGGTCTCAAAGGGCCGATTCGATGAAAGCCCTGACCTGGGCCTCGGTTTGGCCCCCCCGTTGTCCGAGGCGTTTGCCGTCCTTGAACAGGACAAGGGCTGGAATGGCCATGATCCCGAGGGCCGCCGCCGTCTCGGGATTGGCGTCGATGTCGATCTTCAGGATCCTCGCACGACCTTCCAGGTCACCGGCCACCCGCTCGAGGACCGGCGTCAGGGCTTTGCATGGACCGCACCAAGGAGCCCAGAAATCCACCAGGTTCAGGCCCTCGGCGATGGCTTCCTGGAATTGGGCGTCAGTGATTGACAGCAGGCTAGACATGAGAGGTCTCCTTGAGGGGATGTGCTGTTTCGTCGTGGACGGCAAGCCACCGCTCGGCATCGATGGCTGCCATGCAGCCGGTGCCCGCGGCTGTGATGGCCTGGCGATAGATGGTGTCCTGCACATCTCCGCAGGCGAAGACGCCGGGAACGGCGGTCCGGGATGACCCCTTCTCCACCAGGAGGTACCCCTCCTCATCCATGGGAAGGCTGCCTTTGAAGAGTTCCGTATTGGGATTGTGTCCAATGGCCACGAAAAGGCCTTCCACCATCAACCGTGATTGCGCTCCGGTAACCGTGTCCTGGAGAAGCAGGGCATCCAGCCGCTCCACCCGTGCCCCGTCGGGCAGCGTCACGGGCCGCGTGGCCAGATCGGCAACCACACGGTTCCAGAAGACCGTAATCTTCGGATGCGCCAAGGCACGATCCTGCATGGCCCTGGAAGCCCGGAAGCGGTCCCGGCGGTGGATGAGGTAAACATGGCTGGCGAAGCGGGTGAGGTAAAGGGCCTCCTCCAGGGCCGTATCACCACCGCCCACCACCGCGACCTCACGCCCCCGGTAGAAGAATCCATCGCAGGTGGCACACGCGGACACACCACCACCCGACCGACTGAGGACCTGCTCCTTGCCGATCCCAAGCCATTTGGCCGATGCTCCGGTCGCGATGATCAGGGCATCGCAGGTGTAGCCCCCCGCATCGGTGACGATGCGGAAAGGCCGTTGTCCGAGGTCCGCGGCAAGAACCCGCTCGGGGGCGATTTCCGCTCCCAGGCGCACAGCCTGCGCCCGGAATTCTTCCATGAGTTCCGGGCCACGTACGCCGTTCCGGAAACCAGGGAAATTCTCAACGTCCGTGGTGATGGTCAATTGGCCCCCCGGCTGGGGACCCTCCAGGACCAAGGGCTTGAGGTTGGCCCGGGACGCATAGATCGAAGCGGTATACCCCGCGGGGCCGGCCCCGACGATGATGATTTTTCGATGAAGCTGACTCATGGTTTCTCCAGGTTTCTCCGCTAGCTGTTGAGCCAAGCGAGCATTTCGGGGGCAGCCTTGAATCCGAGTGATCTCCGGATTTCGCGGCCGTCCGCGTCCAGGAGGATCACCGTAGGGAAACTCCGGATCTGGTGGATCCTCGCCAGGTCGGGCCGGACCTTGTCCGCATCCACTTTCACGGGCACAGCGTGCTCGTTGATCCAGGCGGCGATCCTGGGGTCGGGCCAGGTCTTCTCGTCCAACTCCTTGCACTGGGCACACCACACCGCGAAGGTGTCCAGGAGGACCACCTTGTGCTCGACCTTGGCCCTGGCCAGGGCCTTCTCGTAGTCCGTGCCCCACGCGTCCTGGGCCTTTTCAGGCACCTGCTGACCCCCATTGGGCAACAACTGGATTTCCAGGCCCGTCTCAACGGCCTTGAGTCCCAGAATGGACGCCAGGACGACCAACAGGATGGCGAGGCCCTTCCGCACTTGCCCCGTCAACCCTTCCGCGGGTTCAAAGGCGCCGAAGACCGCACCACCCACAAGGGTCGTGATGGACCACATCATGCAATTCGCCCATGCGGGAACGATCAGCCGCACGTTCCATGCCGCGAAACCCAGGACGACGAGACCCATGACGTACTTGAACCGGGTCAGCCAGGCGCCGCTCCGGGGCAGACCGGCCGAGAACGTGCCCACCACAAGGAACAGGATCCCCATGCCCAAGGCGAAGGTGAAGAGCTGGATTCCGCCCCGCACGGCATCCCCTTGCTGGGCGATGCCCACCAGCACCGTACCGATGATGGGGCCCACGCATGGTGCCGCCAATGGGCCCAGCACCAGCCCCATGAGGAAGGCGCCCAGGAAGCCCTTCCGCGGCCCGCCACCCTGAAGGCGTTCCTGGAGGCCCTGGGGCAGGGCGATTTCAAACGCCCCGAACAAGGACAGGGCGAATCCGGTGAACAAGACGGATACCGGCACGAGGAAGGCCGGCCTCTGGGCGAAGGAACCGAACGTGGCGCCGCTCCTGGCGGCTGCCACCCCCAGAACCGTGTAGGTCACCGCCATGCCCAGGACCAGCATGAGGGACAAGGCGAACCCCTTGAGCCTGCCTCCGCCCTTGGCGCCGATGATGGCCATGGTGATGGGGATCATCGGATAGACACAGGGCGTGAGACTGGCGCCCATGCCCGCCAGGAACACCAGGAATAGCCCGAGAAGGAAGCCTTGGCTCCCCGCCGGTCGCGACGGCAGGCCCGGCGCCATGGCCTGGGCCGGTTCCACGGGGCCCGGAACCGGAAGCTTTTGCGCGAGAGGAGACGTTTCCATGGCTGGGGGATCAGGCCGTTCCGGGGATACCCTTCCCGCCTGTTCACCACCTTTACCGGAGGGGACCGGTTCCGCCCCCTTTGGGGCGGGAATGTCGGCGGCCTTGACCCTGATCAGGCGCGTCATGGGGGGGAAGCATGTGCCACCGGCGCCTTCGACGCAGGCCTGGAACTGGACCTCCACGGAGACTTCGCCCGAGAGACCTGTGCCAAGGACCGGGACCCGGATGGTCCCGTGATAGACATCCTCGTTGAGTTCATCCTGGGCATCGGCCTTGGGCAGTGCGCCGACCTGCAGCGCACCGGGTTTGGAGGCCAATGCGACCTCCGTGAAGGACTTCTTGAGGTGGACCCCCTTGGGGACCGTGAGAACCACGGCGCCCTTCTGGAAGGTGATCAACACATCGGAGTCCGGCTCGAAGCCGAAGGCCGGTGCGATCAAAGCAAGGGCGCAGCATAGAGGGCGAAGGAAAATGCGGATGGACATGGGGTCCTCGGGTCAGGAAAGGGGCTTGAGCGAGATGGGGTCCCGCTTTGGCAGATTGACGACAGGAAGAGGGGCGGCATCCTTGAGGAGCCCTGGATGATCCGCGGCATCCCCGGCCTGCATTTCACCGGCATTCCCCACCACCAGGATCACGAGCCTCGAGGGAACAAGGTATTTCCGCGCTGCCCTGAGGACTTCCTGCGCCGAGACAGCCTGAATCCTCTCCCGGTAGTCGGCCCACCAGTCCTCGGGCCAACCCGTGAGCTGCTCCCGGGCAAACGTGCTAATGACATCAGCTTTCCTGCCCCAGCGGGAAGGAAAGGCCTGGACGATGCTGTCCTTGATGACGGTGAGCTCTTCAGCCTCCAGGGGGTCGTTCCGGAGGCGTTCCATTTCCGCGAGAATCAGGCGCAGGGCGTAGGCCACGGAACGGTTCTTGGTCTGGAGCGATCCGCCCAACCTTCCCTTCCAGTGCGCACCTTCGCCGAGGGACGTTCCGATCCCGTACGTGAGGCCCTCGTCGCTCCTGATCTTCCTCATGAGGCGCGAAGTGAAACCACTTCCGCCCAGAACCTGATTCAGGACCAGGGCTGCATACCAGTCGGGATCGGTCCTTCGAAGGCCTGGAAGTGAGAATTCGACATGGGCCTGAGGTACGTCCTTGTCCACGACGTAGATACCGGGGCGGGCCTCCCGGGCGGGCCCAGGGACGCCAGGGCTAACCGTAGCGGAACCGCCCGGACTGAGGGCACCCAGTGTCTTGTTCAGCATCGCCACCATGGCCTCTCTGCCGAAGCGGCCGGACACAGAAACGACCAGATTGCCCGGATGGAGGATGCGCGCATGGAAGGCCGCAAGATCCTCCCTGGTGATTGCCTCCAGGCTCGCGCCCGTCATGCATGCCGAGGAAAAGTGGTCTTCCCCATGGAGGAGCCTGGGAAATTCGATCCGTGCGATCTCCCCGGTCTCGTCACAACGCGCCATGAGGCCCTGAAGCTGCTCCTGCTTCGCCTGGGCAAGCCGGTCCGGATCGAAGGCGGGCCTGGAAAGGACCTGCATGAAAAGGTCCAGCCCCTCCTTGAAGTCCTTCTCCAGGAAGGCCATGTCCACCCTTCCCCAGGTATCGCCCAGGGATGCGTTGATGTTTCCGGCCAGGAACTCCAGGCGCTCGTCGAGAGCCTGTGCTGGTGTATCCAGGGTCCCGCCGTCGCGCATGAGCATCCCGGTCAGTTTTGCCAGCCCCTCCCGGCCTTTGGGATCCATGTAGGCCCCTCCCCGGATCAGGACCTGAAGCTTGACGAGAGGGGTTCCATTGGGGTCACCCGCAAGGTAGGCGGTTATGCCATTGTCCAGGCGGACCTTGAAGGCGGCCGTGCGTGGTGCGGCGAATGCCAGGGGTTTGAACCGGATCGACTCAGGCCTGGCCGGAACGGCCTGGGCGCAGAGCGCACCACCGGCCAAGGCTGCCAGGAAAAGCGGGGTGCGAATCATTTGCCCTCCTTGCGGTGGATGACCAGGGTGTTTCGGTTTTCGGGCACGAAGTAGGTCCGGGCGACCCGCTGGACGTCCTCCCGCGTCACGGCGTTCATCCTCGTCGACTCGAGGAGGAAATCCTGATAACTACCTGCCCCTTCGGCTTCGGCCAGCTGGTCGCGGAGGGTTTCATTGCCCTCCATAAGGGCGAACCTGGAAACCTGGGCCTGGTTCTTGGCCTTCTGGATCTCACGCTCGGTGACCCCCTCCCGCTGGATCCGCTCCACTTCCTGAAGAAGGGCGGCTTCAACCTCCTCCGGGGCATGCCCGGGTGCGGGCATACCCGAGAGGTAGAAGATCCCGCCGAGCTTCATGGGTTGATTGGCGGCTTCAACGCCAACGGCGATACGACGGGCCATGACCAATTCACGGGTGAGCCTTCCGGATTGCCCGTTCAGAATGCCGGCCAGGACGTCCAGGGCCGCGGAATCCATGTGAACGGAGGACGGGATTTTGTGGGCGCAAACGGCCATCGGCATGGCATCGACGTTGCCGAGAATCCGCTGCTCGGCGCCCTGTGAAGGTTCCAGGGTGGTCACCCTGGGAGGCGCCTTCGGGTTGGCTGGAATGCCGCAGAAGTACCGTTCCACGGTGGCGTAGGCCTCCGTGGTCCTGAAATCGCCCACGAGGACCACCGTCAGGTTGTTGGGAGCATAGTAGGTGGCGTAGAAGGCTTCCGCCTGATCCCTGGTCACCGCCGAGATGTCGCTGGGCCAGCCGATGACGGGCCAGCTGTAGGGACTGGCCTGCCAGATCATCGCGTTGAAGGTCTCCTGGAGCTTGCCGGTGGGGGTCGCCTCCACGCGGAGGCGCCTTTCCTCCAGGACAACATCCCGCTCGCTGTAGAATTCCCGGAAGACCGCGTTCTGGATGCGGTCCGCCTCCAGCCAGGCCCAGAGTTCAAGCTTGTTGGAGGGAACGGTGATGTGGAAGAACGTGCGGTCGGTTGTGGTGTTGGCGTTGAGCCCGGTGGCACCGGCCTGCTTGTAGATCCGGTCCAATTCGTCCTTCACGATGATGCCGCGTTGTTCCAGGACCAGGGAGTCGAGCCTTTCGAGGAGCTGCCGGTGATGCACGGACCGGGCGCCAGGGTCACCACTGTCCGCGATATCGCCCCTGCGCTGCTTTTCCCGGAGCAGGTCGAGTTCCTGACGGATCCCAGCCATCGTCCCATCCTGCTTCGCGTTGAGCTCCGCGTCCCGGGCGGCGTCACGCGTTCCGATGGTCCGCGTCCCCTTGAACATCAAATGCTCGAACAGGTGGGCGATTCCCGTGATGCCAGGCCTTTCATCCGCGCTTCCGACCCGCGCAACCCATCCGCAGGCGATGGTAGGCTCTTCGTGGCGTTCGACCATGAGAACCCTCATTCCATTGGGGAGCGTGCGTTCGGTGATGGGAAGCTCCTGGGCGCACAGGGGAGCCAGGGTCAGTAGACCGGACAGAACAGCCCCGCATCGGGCATGGCGCATGGATTCTCCTGAAGACCGGTACGTTTTGCGAAGGGCGCAAAGCTTCCGCTGCACCCGGCGGGATGCGGAAGCTGACTCTCCCTGTCTGGAAGCGGATGGCGTTGCGAAGGTATGCTTGGGCAATGGCCCTTGCATCATCTTTTGCGTTGCCTGGGCCGATGACAACGTGTGATTCGGTGAATTTTCAGTGGAGTTTTAAGCCGATCCTAAAGTTTGTTTAAAATATGTGTTTATAGCATTTAGAAACCTTGTCCGACATCATTCACACCGGATCAGTCCGCCGCGGATTGGCGGCTGGCGATCCGATCTTCCGTCCAGGATGGCAAAGCACCCACCATCCTCCACGGTGCGCCATCTCGAACTGTGGTTGAATCATTCCCATGCGACCCCCGAGTTCCAATCCGCGGCGACTGCTCGTCATCGAGGACGAGGCTTCCCTCGGGGAGATGATCGTGTCCAACCTGGCCACCGAAGGGTTCCTTGTGTCCCTCGCGGGCGATGGTGAGGCAGGTCTCGCCTCCCACGCCACGCGGCCCGCCGACCTGATTATCCTCGACCTCATGCTCCCGGGTATGAGCGGCTTCGAGGTACTGCGCGCCCTTCGCCGCCGCCAGGACAAGGTCCCGGTGATCATCCTTACGGCACGGTCGGCCAGCGAAGACCGGGTGCAGGGCCTCTCGCTCGGGGCGGACGACTACCTGCCCAAACCCTTCGCCATGCTTGAGCTCACCGCCAGGATCCGCGCCATCCTGCGCCGGGCCGCCCCCGAGGAGGAGAGCCGCCGGATCGCCCGGAGTGGCCCATTCAAGATCGACTACCTCCATCTCTCGGTGCACCGGGGACGTACGGATCTTCAACTCAGCCTCCGGGAATTCAGGCTGCTGGAGGTGCTCCTTGCCCACCCGGGGCGCGTCCACGGACGACAGGACCTGGTGAACCTCGCATGGGAAGCCGACGCCCATCCCACGCTCCGGACCGTGGACAAGCACATCCAGGCCCTGAGGCGCAAACTGGCCGATTCGGATGAAAACCCCGCCATCCAGACTCTCGAACGGGAGGGCTACCGATGGACCCTGCCCGTGAAATCCTAAGGGTGATACCGCCCCCGCCCAGTCCGCAATCCTTACTCGAAATCCCACGCACAGTGGTTCTAAATTATTGTTATGGTTTGGCTAATAACCGTTTCGAACAAAGTTAAAGTTCATCAATTTATTCTCTTGATTTCTTCTTGTCGATCGGTTTGACCCCCCTGACCATGGAACTCGATTCAGGCAATCCAACCCCCATTCCAGTCCAGGAGGACTTCCATGATCCGACCCGACCGCATGCCGGGATCAGGGAGAGTCTGCGCGATGATCGTCGCTGCCTCATCCCTGTTATCCGGCCAGGCCACCTCTGTTGGCAACCTTTCCGGAACCGTTTCCGGTCCCGGCCGAACCGCCCTTCCAGGCGCCCTGGTGAGAGTCGACACGGGCCGCGGGATCGCGGAGACCCGGACCGATGCGAAGGGTCACTTCCTGGTTCCCCAGCTCCTGCCGGGAAACGTGAAGGTCACCGTCACCTCCCCCGGGATGGTCGCGTTCAAAGCGACCGCCACCATCATCAGCAACCAGAACTCGGTGCTTTCCATCAACCTCGCCCCCGTGGCGGAGGCCACGATCGTGGTCGTGGCCACCGTGGCGCCGGAAGCCGGGGTGGACCCCGGTGCGGCGGTGACGGGCCAGAACTTCGATGCGGAGACCATCGCCGCCCTGCCCTACCTTGGCAACTCCCCCTATGACTCCGCCCTGAAGCTCCTGCCGGGAACCCCATCCGGCGGTTACAACTTCCATGGATCGGAGGACGGGGGCAACAGCTACACCGTCAATGGCGTTGAATCCCGGTCCGCCGGCGGCGGCATTCAGCTGCTGGCCTTGAACCCGGATCTCATTGAACAGTTCAACGTCCTCACGGCCGGCGTCTCGGCCAAGTATGGCCGATTCGTCGGCGGCATCGTCAACACGGTCACCAAGAGCGGAACCAACGAATTCACCGGTTCCGTGCGCCATGACCTCTACAGCGATTCGTGGAACGCGCTGCCACGGGCTTCGGCCTTCACCGACAGCGAACGGGTTCCCCGCCACGTGACGGACTACCAGACCTATACGTTCCTTGGCCCCATCATCAAGGACAAGCTGTTCTTCGCTGTGGGCTACTCCACCAAGACCCCCGGCGTCACCAATGTCGTCAAGGGCCAGGTCGCCAGCGGTCTGTTTCCCGCCTTCTATTTCACCAGCAAGGCCGATGAAGAGCTCAAGGACATAAAGCTGGACTGGCAGGTAAACAATGAAAACCGGGTGTCCGCCACCTGGAGCCGCCACGTTTCCAGCCGGACCGGGCCCACCTACGGCCGGGGGCTGTCCACCTTCGACACCAGCACCGGGGCGAGCCGCAGCGAGCAGGGCTACACGTCCCTCTCCTGGACCAGCACGCTGACCAACACCCTGCTCCTCGATGTGATCACCAGCGAGACCCTCACCAAGAGCGGGGGCCCGGGAACCGGTTCGCCGGGGGGCGCGGGCATCGTCACCTGGAAGGATGCCAAGGGTTCCGGGAACGGAGACCTGTACGAGAATGGAACCAATGCCGGCAACCTCAATCAGGAGAGGATCCGGACTCTCGGCATCAACCTATCCTGGTCACTGCCCCAGCATTCCATCGAAACCGGTTTCCAGTATTACCGAAGCCGCATGGACTCCATGGGAAGCTACGCGGGCCAGGATGGGGGATGGGCCTCCATGCCGCCCTCCCACGCCCTGATCTCCTTCTATGGCTGGAACTCAGCAAGCCCTTCCTCCATGGACCGCTCCAACCGCGTCCTTGTGGCCGACAGTGAGACCCGGACGCGCTTGACCTTGTTCGATCCCATCCAAGGTGGAGCCGACACCTCCATCTACGGTCTCTATGCCAACGATGCCTGGACCATTACCCCCAAGTGGACGCTCAACGCCGGCGTCCGTTACGACCACAACCGCGTGAGCCTGGACCCGGAAGGGGACGCGTTCACCACGGCCTCCCTCACACCGCGGGCTACGCTTTCCTATGATGTGATGGGCAACACCCGGCATGTCCTTTCACTGGGGCTGGCCGAATACGCCGGCCAGTACAATGTCTACACCTTCTCCACGACCAGTGCCTCCAACACGGTGCCGGTGCGCCTCTACCGCTACTATGGCGCTGGCAATGGAAGTGATGCCCTCAATGCGGACGGGACCATCAACTGGAACGTTTGGGGAAGCTCTGCCACGACCCTTGGTCAGGCGAACCCCTATCACGTCTCGCCCAATTCCCTCACGGACCGCCAGGTAACGGCCGACCCTGGCATCAAGGCCCCTCGCGCCCGGGAAGCGACGCTTTCCTACCACTACGCGGATGAGAGCCAGTCCATGGCGGTGACGCTGCTTCACAAGATCCAGGATAATTATGTCGGGCTCAAATACCTGGGCGTCGCGGGCACCCCTGCCGATTCAGCGAAGCGCGAATATTTCACCGATAAGGGACAGGAATCCCGATACGAGGCCATCGAAGTCCAATACCGTCGACGCATCCTGGAAAATTTCCAGGTCGGTGGGAACATCACCTGGTCCTACACCCGGGCCAATGCCGGCCAGGGCGCGTCGTCCAATTACCGGAACAACTTCGGCGACTTCATCGCCNNTGCCAGGACAGTGGTCTTCCTCATCCACGCCGTTCACGGCCCACCTCGACGTGTCCTACAAATACCCGCTGGGCAAGGCCGGAAAACTGGAGTTCACCCTCCTAGGCAACTACTGGTCCAAGAGCTTCTCGGGATACCGCTCCTACGAAGGCCCCACCACCCCAGAGATCCAGGCCTATGGCTATCCTTCCACCGTCAACCGCTCGTATGCCGACGCCCCGCTCTGGTGGCCGGAGAAATATGATTTCGACCTCCATGTGGGCTACGAGGTGCCGGTCCACAACACGTTGACATTCTTCGCGGCCCTGGACGTCATCAACTTGTTCAATCACATGCAGCCGATGTACGTGTCCTACAGCACCGCCCTCACCGACGGCACCAAGGTCTACGCCCCCTATGATCCCTCTATCGCGGACGACTACCCCACGTGGTGGTCCAACCCCAAGCTCAAGCCCGTCCCCTACAACGACGGTTGGTTGCCCGACGGAACAACCGGTGATTACACCGCACCTCGCAAGATTCAGGTCCGGGTGGGCTTCCGTTTCTAGCCCGCCTCCCCAACCCCTGCCCGGATCGCCCTGCCGATCCAGGCGAATCCAGGAGTTTCATTCTCATGCACTACAACTCAGCCCTGTTCGCCCTCGTTCCGGCCATTCTCGCGGCACAGGCACCCGCCCCCACAACCCAGTCCCTTGTCGCCAAATACGCCGCCATGATCAGGAACTACCCCGCCATGGCCAAGGATGAGGCAGCCCACAAGACGCGGATCCCCCAGGAGGCTATGCCTGAGACTCTCTCCGTCGCGATCGCGCACACGGCGGACCCGGGCGTTCGCCAGCTCCTACTTCAAGCCCGATATTTCCTGTTCGAAGCCATGCGCCCGGACGCGGAGAAGCTTCCTCCGGAGGCCGGGTCCTACGTCTCCTCGGTAGGAACATCGAGCATGCTCGAACTGTGCGGACAGATCACACCCGACTCCCCCGCCCTGGATCTCGTGGCCGAAATTTCGCCGGACTTCCTGGGCTTCATCGCCTGGCACAAAAGTGGAGGCGGATTTGTCAATCAGACAGAAAACTCGGCAGCCGCTCAGGCCTTCGAATTCTATGATCAGGTCTTCGCAAGGCACCCCAGCCGGAAGGTGAAGCTCCTGGCCCTGGAGAGCAGCATCGATCTCCATTCCCGCCCCCGCCAGATCGCGGAGGTCCGCCAGGACCTGGCCCGCCTGGAAGCCTTCGAGCCCACCGCTCCTTCCATTCCCAAATGGAAGGACTGGCTGGTCAAGGCCGTCGAAGAGGACAAGGTCGCCCCCAGGGCGGGGAATACCATCCCTGCCTTCACCGTCGAGGAACTCGACAAGCCCGGGACCCGCTTAACGCCTGCCTCCTTCAAGGGCAAGTATTGGCTTCTGGATTTCTGGGCCACCTGGTGCGGCCCCTGCAAGGGAGAACTGCCCTTCGTCCACCGCGCCTATGCCCGCTTCCACCCCGCGGGCCTGGAGATCCTCAGCATCTCCAGTGATCTCAAAGCCGAAAACATCGCAGCCTTCCGCAAGGACCCGGAGCACCCCATGCCCTGGCACCATGCCTTCCCTCAGGGCAAGGCCCGGGAAGACCTCATGAACCTCTTCCAAGTCCGGGGAATTCCTCATGTGCTTCTGATCGGCCCGGACGGGAAGATCATCACCTTGGACAACCTTCGAGGAGAAGACTTGGAGAAGACCCTGGCCAAGTATCTCAAGGCCAAGTAGGGTATCCAGCATGCCACTGACCCAGATCAGCCGGCTACGGCCCGGACTGTCCCGCTACCGCGCGGCCCTGAGGATTCTCCCGGGGCCGCGTGCGGCGGCTTGGCCTCTTGTGATGGCCTGGCTCATCATCTGCGGGATGCTCGCTTTCCTTCCTGGCTGGTGGGTCGCGGATTGGCGGAACGCCACGCTGGACGCATGGTTTCGCGATACTCAGCACAAGGCGTCCCGGTTGACCCAGGAATGGGAGCATTGGACCGTTCCCGTACCCGCCTTCAGCAAGGGAGACGAACCGGAAGTCCGGAACTGGCTGGCCCGGGAACCCCTGGTCACCGCCCTCGTGGACCCCAGTCAGGGGCATGTCTGGATCAATGACGGCACCAAGCTGCGCTTGACCAAGGACCCCAAGGAGGTCGAGGAACCCGGAAGCTGGGTCCGAACTGCCATCGAGATTTCGGGGGGGTGGACGCGTATCGGGCAAAGGAGCCTGGTTCCCCGGGCAGAACGCACCGATGGGCTTTTCGACGCCGGTGTCTGGTGGCTCGTGGGCGCCAGGGATCCGAAATGCCTTGAACGGTGCGCCATCGTCACTTTCTTCGGAAAATGGTGCCTCGTGAAATCCTTTGTCCCGGGAAGTCCTGACGCGGAGCGGTGGCTGCAAGGCACACTGGGGCCCGGATCCGCCTACCGTTTCGGCCTTGTCCAAGGAAAGCATTGCGACAGTGGTCTGCTCAAACCCAGATCAATCTGGGACTACCGAAGGGAATTCGGCCCCGGTGAGCAAGGGCGGCTCCTCTTCAAGGACCCCCTGGCCGGCCCATTCCGGGTGGACAATGACCTGAGCCACTCCTTCGGCGGCATGTGGTACGCCGTTCTGCAAATGTCGCCGCAGTCCTTCCAGGCCTTCTGGAAGGCCTACCTCCTGCGCCTTCGCGTCGCATGGACCACCTATGCCTTGATCGTCGCGTCCAGCGGCCTTGCTGTGGCCCTGGTCCTCTTCGCCCGGAACCGGGAGAAGGTACTCGCGGACCGGCTCGCCACCCTGACCCACAGCCTCAAGACCCCCCTTGCCATCCTGAAGCTCCGCTGCGACACGGCGCTCAACCCTGACCTTCCCCGGGAAACCCAGGAAGCGAGCCTCCTTGAGATCCGGAGTGAAGTGGACCATCTCGTGGGCAGGATCGAGGCCGGCCTGGAAGAGATGCGCTCCCGTTACGCCTCCGCAGCCCGTGACCGGATCGACGGAGCATTCTTCGAGAACCTCGACGAGGACCTCACGCCGGCCTTCGAAGCACAAGGCCGGTTGTTCGAGGTCTACGGAGCCGACGTCACGGTGCGCTGTTGTTCCAATATCCTGCGCGCCTCCCTGTTGACCCTCATCGAAAATGCCCTCAAGCACGGCCGGGGCCGCGTGACCGTCATGGCCAAGCGCCTGGAACGGAAGGTCGTCGTCACCGTTTCCGACGAGGGCCCCGGCATCCCTGCCGCCCGCCTGGAAGCGCTGAAAAGGAGACGGTCCGCCGGTGTCGGTCCTGGGCAACGGGAAGGCGAAGGAATGGGGCTCCTCGTCCTGGCCGACCTGGTCAAGCAGGAAGGTTGGGGCCTGGAATTCGGAAGGGATGAAGCGGGCTTCACGGCGCGCCTGGAACTTCCGGCCTAGATCGGCTGTCCGTGTCCGTCACCTGGATTTGTCCGGGTAGGCGGGTACCGATGGCAGGGGCCGGGGCTCGTTGCGGATCCGCTCCTCCAGGTGGGCCAAGGCCGCTTCAAGCTGGGCGTCCCGGCCGAGGAACGTCGCGTGCGGGAGATTGTCGACCACCAGGTCGGGGTCCACGCCATGCCCCTCGATGAGCCAGGCACCTTCCAGACCGAAGACCCCATTCTCGGCGGCGGTGGCGATCCCGCCGTCGACCAGGAAATTGTCGGAATTGAGCCAGATCTCCCCACCCCAGGTCCGGGTCCCGATGACCTTGCCCAGGCCGAACCTGCGGAATCCCTCGCAGAAGGCTTCACCGTCCGACGCCGTCCAGGCATCGCAGAGCACGACCATGTGCCCCCGGAATGCCTCCGGCATGTTGGGATAGGGCCTGCCCACGGGAGGCTTCCAGTAGAACCAGGCCTTCCGCAGGAGCTTCTCGAGGATCCAGCTGTCGATGTTTCCGCCCTGGTTGTGGCGCATGTCGATTATGAGTCCTTCCTTGTCCACCACGGGATAGAAGTCCTGATACCACCTCGCGATATCCTGGGCGCCCATGGCCCTGAGATGCACATAGCCGATCCGGCCCCCTCCCCGCCGTTCCACTTCCTGGCGCCGCGTGATCTCCCACTGGGAGTAGCGCATGGAGGCGGCAGCCTGGGAGGAGATGGGAACGACGATGACGTCGCGCTCAGAGCCGTCATGCCTTACGCGTAGCAGGAGTTGCTTGCCTGCATGGTTTCGGATCAAAAGGTCGGGGTGGGCAACCTGGGTCAGCGGGGTGCCATCGATGGCCAAGATCAGGTCTCCCTCCTGGACCTCCACGCCGGCCCGCGCAAGCGGCGAAAGGCTTCCCGGGAGATCGGGATCTCCCTGATAGATCCAGTCCACGCGCCAACCTTCACCCGCGGGAGATAGCTCGGCCCCGAGGCTGGCCGGTTCGATGCGGTCCGGGCCCGACCTCAGGTCGCCCCCGCGCACGAACATGTGCAGTGCCGAAAGCTCCCCGATCATCTGGCCGAAAAGGTTGGAAAGCTCCTCACGGTCCGTGACCCTGTCCACCAAGGGCAGGTATTTGTCCCGCACGGCGGGCCAATCAACCTTGTGCATGCCCTTGTCGTAGAAATAGTCACGTTCCATGCGCCAGGCATCGATGAACATCTGGCGCCACTCCTCCCCAGGATTGACGGAGAAACTCCAGTCCCGCAGGTCAAGGGCGGCCTTGGCCACGTCGGGTGGCGTCGTCGCATCCGGGTCCAGAACCAGGATCTGGGATCCCTTCCTGGCGAGGACCTTCCTGGTGAGTTCGAATCCCGTCACCTCTTCGAGGATGACGTCCGGTTTGAAGGGAGGCCGGTTTCCGATCTTCAGGCTCAGGAGCGAGGCCTTGCCTTCGGCACCCGCCTCGGCGGCAAGCCAAAAGAGCCGCTTCCCATCCGTCGCCAGGCCCCGGTAGTTGCCGGGCTCCACGGGGATTTCCGTCAGCCGTTCCTGGATCCCATCCAGGTCCACGGGCGGGGCGGCCTTCACGCCTTCCTTTGCCTTGGGCCCCTCGCCCCGGACCTGCAGTTCATCCCGGGGCTGGAAAGGACTGCGAAGACCTTTCTGGAGAGCCAAGGCATAGATGCCCGTCTGCCGGTCGAAGAAGGGTTCTGGATTCCGCAACCCCCAGGGCGCCCGGACGAGGCTCCGGAAATGGCGGCTGGACAAGAAATAGAGCCACTTCCCATCGGGGCTCCAGGTCGGACTCCCGCTCTCGAATCGATCGGAGGTGACCGTCGTGGCGGTGTCCCTGGCCACGTCGTAGAGCCGGACCACGGGGAACTGGTTGCCGGAAGCCTGGACGAAGGCGAGCCAGGCGCCATCGGGGGACCAACGGAGGTCGTAGAGCCTGTCCCATTCGGAGCGTGCCACGAGTTTTTCGGTCCCGGAAACGGTATCCAGGATCCAGAGGCGCTGCTCCTTGTCGGTATGCGCCACGTGCTTGCCATCGGGGGAAGGCAGGCCTTCCCACCGCAGGGTCCCCCCATGGCTGCTGAGCTGGCGGGGCTTCCCTTCGCCATTGGCTGAAAGGCTCCATAGTTCGACTTCTCCCGTGGCGTCGGAAAGCACGAGGAGTTCCTTCCCGTCGGGGGAGAATCGGGCATCCCGGATGCGGGCTCCGGCCTGCTTGCGGGAGGCCTCCACGATGCGCCCAGCCTCGACGGGCGCGACGAAGACCTTTCCCCGCGCGGTCAGCACGACCCGGTCCCCTTCGGGAGAGAGGTGGGCCTGGGTCACATAGTCCATCGGGGTCTTCACCCAGTGTTCACGCCGATGGTCCAAGTCGGTGGCCAGGGTGATGGGAATCAGCCGGTCCGTGCCCTTCGAAATGTCGTAGAGGCGCAGGTCCGCTCCGAGCTGGTAGGCGACGCGCCCCTGGGAAAGCGATGCGGACTGGATGTCCCAGCCCTTGTGGAAGGTGAGCTGCTTCAGGTCCTTTCCCGAACGGTCCATGGACCAGAGGTTCTGGGTCCCGTCCCGATCGCTGATGAAGTAGACCCGCCCTTCCCAGATCATGGGATTCCGGCTGGTCCCGGCATAATCGGCCGTCAGAGGCTGGGCTTCGGTTCCCATACCGAGGAGGAGCTGGAGGAGATCGTGAAGCGGATGGCCCAGGCGACATGAATCAGAGCGTCATCCCAAGTATCCGTTCGATTTCCGCCACGGCCAGACACACCCCGAGCCTGGCCTGAAGTTCATCCAGTTCGGCCCTGGCCGCCGCGGACCGGGCTTCCATGAGCCTGGCCGGAGGAACCAGTCCAGCCTCGCGCTGGTCCTTGGAGATCCGAAGGTTCTCAGCCTGGAAACGTGATGCCTGGCTTGCGGCTTCAAGCAGGGACGCCGCGTCTTCCAGCCTGCGGTGGGCCTTCCCGAGATCCAGCCGGGCCCGGTTTTCGGAATGCCGGAGATTCTCACGGGCCTGGTGGGATTCCGCCGTCCGCTGCCGGATGACATGATCCCGCTTGCCCCAATCGAACAGATTCCACGACAACTGGATTCCGAAGCTCGTGAAATCGTTCCTCACGAACGGAAGCCCGCTCTGGCTCGTGTATTTTGCATAGGCGCTCACGTCGGGCACGAAATCCAGTCTGGCGCCCCGGATCCCCGCAAGGGCCTTCTCATGGAACGCCCTGGCTGACCGGACATCGGCATTGCCGCGGAGAACCCGGTCCAGCAGGGTTTCCAGGGGAGGGATCTCGGGAACCTTTATTCCTGCGGTCGTCAACTCGATTTCTTCGTCGGGTTGAAGCCCGAGCAATTCCTTCAAGTCACCGGTGAGGTCCTCCTCCTGATGTTTGGCGGCGATCAAGCGCTGGCGGGCTTGGAGCAGCGAGGCCCCCGCCCCGAGGTTGAGAACGTTCAGCGCCTTGCCTGCGGCTACCGCGGCACGTCCTTCCTCCTGGGCCGCCTCGGCGGCCGCGATTTCCGCCCCCAGGACACGTTGCTGCTGCCGGGCGATGAGGATGCCGAAATAGACCTGCTGCACAGCCACCCTGATCTCTCCCTCCGCCTTTGCCTGATCGGCTCTTGCCGCCTCAAGATCCTTCTCTGCCGAGACTTCGCCTTGGCGGATCTTGAAGAGCTGGGTCAGGGGCTGGCTGAGCGTCAGGTTCGCGACGGACAGGTCACGCGAGCCCTGACTGAGGCCGATGTCCTGCGTTGGGAAAGGGCCGACCCCGGGGATGGTCCCCAACCCGCCAGCGGGAATGGTCACCAGGCCCGCCGTGGGAGTCCGCGTCCAGGTCCAATCCCCCGAAAGCTGGGGCAGATAATCTGTCTGGGCCACCCGCAGTTTCTGGCGGTATTCCTCCACCCGGGCACGGGCGATCCGTGTTGTGGAACTCCTTTCCAGGGCCAGACCGACACAGCGCGGGAGCGTGAGGGGTTCCACGGATTCACCCCGTGCCATCGGTCCGGCCGCGAGCCCCAGGAACACCATGGCGAACCAGGCTCTTTTCACCCCCCCGCCCATGACCACCACGTAGAGGACGGGCACCACGAGGAGCGTGAAGAGCATGGAGAAGATGAGCCCGACGGAGATGACGCTGGCCAGGGGGCTCCACAGCTTGGACCCGGAGAGGATCATGGGCAGGACCCCCACCGCCGCGGCCATGGTGGTCAGGAATATCGGGCGCAACCTCCGGATTCCCGCTTCCATGGCGGCCTCCTGGAGAGGCACGCCGGCCTTTCCACGTTCCTTGGCGTAGTCGACCAGGATGATGGCGTTCCTCACCACGATCCCGCTCAAGCTGATCATTCCCATGAAGGCCGTGAAGCCGAAGGGATTGGACGTGATCACCAGCCCGAGCATGGCCCCGAAGAGCGAGAGGGGAATGGAGGCCATGATGATCAGAGGTTCCTTGAGATTTCGGAACTGCAACAGCAGGACGATGAAAATGCCGAGGATGCTGATGGCGAGGGCCAGCACCATGGCTGGGAAGGTCTCAGCCTGGTTTTCAAATTCTCCCCCGGGTTCGATGCGGACACCCGGGGGCAACTCCAGCTTGGAGACCTGGCGCGCGGCCTCAGCCTGGAGCGAGGATGCATAGGTTCCCGGCTTCACGAAGCTCCTCACCGTCAAGGTCGGAATCCCATTTCGTCTCACAAGCCGACTCGGTTGCCAAACCGGCTGAAGCGTCGCGACAGCTCCGAGGGGCAGGGTCCCTTGGGTGAGCGGGGAGGTCAGCGGGGTTCCCCGTACCGTACCAAAACTTCCGCGGTGCCCGGCCTCGAGCCGGAGCAGAACGGGTATTGCACGGTCACCCTCCCAGAAGGTGGTGACCGGTGCGCCATCCAGGCCGCCGGCAAGGATCTGCGCGATGTTCATGTGGCTCAGCCCAAGCCTATTGGCCAGCTCGGGGTTGACAAGGACATTGACGAAGGGCGATTCGTTGAAATGATCCGTGTGGACGAATTGGGATCCCGGAATGCCGCGGAGGATGTCCTCCACGTGACGCCCTGCCGTTTTGACGGCCCCCGGGTCGTCACCGATGACCCGGAATTCGACGGGCGCCTCCATGACGTCCCCCTGCTGGAGTTCCTTGACGACCACCATCGCCTCGGGAGCGACGCGGCCAAGTTCCGACCGGAGCCTGTGGACCAGGGCCTCCGTGCCCTTCTCGTCCTTGGTGTTGACGACCATCTGGCCGTAGGCGGCATCCGGCTGCTGCGGGTTCACGTTGTAGTAGAACCGTGGAGCGCTTTCGCCGACGAAGGTCGCGAAGTGGTCGATCGCCTCAACGTGACGCAAATGACCCTCGATATTCTGGAGCGTGGCCTGGGTCGCCTCGATCCGCGTTCCCTGCGGCATCCAGACGTCAATGACGAACTGATTCCGTTCGGCGCTTGGGAAGAACTGCTCCGGCACGCAGGTGAAGAGGAGGACCCCGGAGGCGATGGTCGCGGCCCCCAGCCCCAGGGCGACCGCTTTCCTCCGCATCATCCAATCGATGGCATTCCGGTACCTGGTCTGGATCCAATCCAGCGCTCCGGACGGCTTCGGCCTGGCCAGGTCCCTGGATGCGCCCCGGATGCCCTTGGCGATGAAGGTCCGGCACAGCAAAGGCGTCAGGAAGATGGCCACCAGGAAGGACACACTGAGAGCCAGGGCAACGGTGATGGGCAGGGCCATGATGAATTCACCCACGCTCCCCTTGAGAATCAGCAAGGGAAGAAAGGATGCCACGATGGTGAGCGTAGCCGTCAGGACCGGCACGAATACGTCCGAAGCCGATCTCCAGGCGGCCCGGATCAGGGGCAGGCCCTGGTCAAGAAGCTCCAGGTAGTTGTCGGCGATGACAATGGCATCGTCCACCACGATGCCGAGGACGACGATGAGTGCTGCTATGGATACCTGATGAAGCTCGATGCCCATCGCGTCCAGGAGACCAAGGGTTCCCAGCATCGTGACGGGGATGGCGAGGGCCGCGATCACGGCGACACGGATGGGGAGGAGCAGGACCGCCACCAGGATCACGGCCAGGATCGCCAGTACGAACTCCACGCCGAGATGGATCATGCGGGATTGGACCATTTGCGGCTGGTTTGCGAGGAGATCGATCTTGAGGTCCGGAGGAAGCTGCCGCCTGAGCCGTAGGAGACTGGCTGAGACACGCTCCCCCATTTCGACGATGTTCTTCCCCTTCTGCATCTCGACGGAGATGAGCAGGCATGGCTGCCCGTCGTATCGCACCAGGAAATCCGGCTCCTTGTAGCGGCGTTCGACGTTCGCAAGGTCGCCGAGGTACACGGGCTGGCCCGTCGGGGATAGATCGACGATCAACTTCCGGATCTGGTCCTCCGTGTCGAAGGGCCCGGGCGTATGGAAAGGCACCTTCCCGGTGTCGGTCTCCAGGCTTCCGGAGGGCGCGATTGAATTCCTCATGTTCAACGCCCCGATGATGCGCGAAGGGTCTCCTGAATACTGGGCAAGCCGGCCCAGGTTCCCCGTGACCCATATCTGCTCCTCCTGCTGGCCGTAGGTAACGAGGCGACCCACTTCGCGGATGGCCCTGAGTTCATCCTTCACCTTGTCGGTGTAGTCCCGAAGCTCACGGTAGCCATATCGTTCACCCCGGACGGCTATGAGCATCGCCACGGTCTCTCCGAAATCCGAATCCACGACCGGTCCCAGAACGCCCTGCGGAAGCTCCGTCGCCCGCACAAGTTCGAGTTCGGCCCTAAGCTTGGCCCAGAAGGTATCGGCCTGATGGACGTGGTCCTCCAGTTCGACATTGATGATCACCAGGCCTGGGCGGCTCGTGGAGAACGTCCTGCCCTTGCGGATCTCCGGGAACTTGAACAGGTGGGCTTCGATGGGCCGGGTCACCTGCTGCTCGATCTGCTCGGAAGTCGCCCCGGGAAGGGAAGCGATCACGAGCCCCGTGCGGATGGTGATGCTGGGATCCTCCGTACGGGGCATGGCATAGAGGGCGCGGAGGCCGACCAGGACGGCCAGGACTGCGACGGCCAATGTCACGACGGGATATCGGAGGAAGAACTGGATGCGTTTCATGGGTCAGAACCCTCCCCGGGGGGCCCCGGGATCGGCAGGCTCGACCGCCACGGAAGAGCCGTCCCTCAACCCGTTCTGGCCGGCGATCACGATCTGGGCCATGGGATCGATCCCCGCCTTGACCTGGATCAGCTTTCCGTCGAGAACCCCGAGCGTCACCCTGCGCGCCACCACCCGGTTTTCACCGGGCCTGAACTCGAACAGGATCGGAGCTCCTTGCGGATCCTTGACGATGGCCTCGACAGGCGCGAGGAGCATGCGTTCCCGACGATCGCCCTGGATCCTCGCCTCGGCGACCATTCCTATCCGGAGCACCCCCTTCGGGTTCCTCAGGGTGATTCGCGCCATGTAGGTCCTGCTGGCGGGGTCCGCCGCGGCGTTGATGACGCGCAGCGTGCCCTCGAACCGTTCGCCGGGGATGGCCGGCAGCGTCACCCTTGCGTGCTGTCCAAGCCTCATGGCTCCGACAAGGTTTTCAGGAATGCCGATCTGGACCTCGACAGGATCCATCTGGGCGATTTCAAACGCGGGCTGGCCCGCACCGGCGAGGACACCCGGCTCGACCAGGCGCCTCGTGATGACGCCACTCGCGGGAGCCCGCAGGGTCGCATCCCACAATGCCTTCCGCGCGATGCTCTCCGTGGCCTTGGCCTGGAGGACCTGTTCCCTCGCAGCCTGGTCTGCCAGTTCGAACTTCAGGTAGTCATTTTCGGCCAAGCTCTGGCGATCGTGGATCACCGCCATCCGCCGGAGTTCGTCCTGTGCGCGCGCGGCGGCAGCCTCCGCGGACCTCGTCTGGGCGGAAGCCGCAGCCAGGCTGGCCGAGTAGGCGGTCGTTTCCTGGGTTGCCAGCACTTGCCCCTTCACGACGCGTTCTCCTTCCCGCGGGCCGACCCGCACCACCCGCCCCGGTCCTGGGAAAGCGAGGCTCTGGGCAGAACCTGGGGGAACCACCGTTCCGCTCAGGCCATAGGTTTCAGGCCCATCCTGCGATATCGGTCTGGTGATGCGGATCCATCGCGGTGATTCGGCCGGCGCCGCCTTCCTGGCACCGCATCCGGCCACAAGGCCAAGAATTGCCATCATTACCAATGATTTGACAGACATGGTTCCCCCTGCCCTCGTTGAAGGCACATCGATTCCCAGGAATTGGCCGGTGATTGTCTACGGCTGGATGTGCGTCAGCAGTTCCCTTTTGATGGCGCTCAGTTCCTCATCCGAGAACTCGAACAAATTGAAGACATCGATCATGACGAAACATTCGGTCGCAAGCGCGACGATGGCCGCCTTCGCGAATCCCTCCAGGTCGTGGCCTTGCCGGAACTGGTTCAGGCGGTTGGAAAAGAGCTTCCGCCAGGGATCCAGGAACGGAGCATCCTTCCGGAAGTCGGACCCGTAGAGCCGGACAAGCCCCCTTGCAAGATCGGCCGACATGACCCGCATGGAAGGCTCCAGGCTCGATTCAACGTAGGCTCGCGTCTCCTCCGGCGTTCCGACCCCCGCGGATTGGCTGGCCTGTCCCGCGAGGGAAGCGAACTGCCTGATGATCTCCCCGACCACCGCTTCCACAAGGGCCTCCCGGGTGGGGAAATGGTGCGTGAGCCCCCCTTTGCTTATCCCCGAGCGGCTCACCACGGCATCCAAGGTGAGCACGCCATCCTCCTCGGTGAGGATTCGCAGGGCTGTTTGAACCAGCAGGTCTCGGGTGTCGGCGCTTCGTGTCGTCATGGGGTAGTTTCTCACAAACAGAAACCGACTAGTCGGTCTGTAAAAACATACCGACCAGTCGGTCTGTTCGCAAGACCAACTGCAACATTTTATCTAAAGTATGATTTAAATAAAGTTAGTGTCGCACAGGACCTTCTTCTGCCCCGATTGCCGGACTGGGTGGGTCAAGCGTGCCTGGGAGCCGGGCTCCGCCAGGAAAGACCCTCGGTTATCACCCGCCCGTGGTCCACGTGTCACAGGCCTACCCACCGCCTGAATTTCGGCAACACCACATTCGCGTCGAAACGCTCCGCGCAGGCGTCCAAAGCCTCCTTCCGCCTGCGCTGGACCACGCCCTCATCCAGTTCCCAGACCTTGCACAGGGCCTCCGCCAGGGCCACCGGCGCGTGGGGCGGCACGCACCACCCGAACTGTCCCCCGCCCAGGATCTCCCAGGGCCCCCCGTGGTCGGGCCCGATGAGCAGGAGCCCGGCGGCGGCGGCTTCGGGGAACACCATGCCGAAGGGCTCGTCCCAGGGCAGGAATGCGAAGACATCGCAGTTCTGCCGCAGCCTCCGGAGGTCCCCGTCCGGCAGGAAGCCGTGGAAGGTCACGGCATCGTCGATATCCAGCTCCCGGGCCAGGGCTTCCAGAGCCGGCAGCTCCTCCCCCCTGCCCACCACGTGCAGCCGCGGGGCGCCTCCCAGGTGGCGGCGCGCGATGCGGAAGCCCCGGAGCACCGTGTCCACGTTCTTCATGAGCTCAAGCCGCGTCTGCACCAGGATCTGCAGGCCCCGGCGGTCGAGCCCCGGCCGGTGGGGGGCCGGCTCCAGCGCCACCGCGGGATAGTGGACCTCCGCCCGGAGGCCCCCATAGGTGTTGGCGACGCTCACCCGCGTGTAGGAGCTGTTCGCGGCGATCCCGTCCAGGCCGGAGATCCCCCGCTGGTCGAAATCCACGCCCCGGCGCCAGAAGCGCCCCTCCCGCTGGTTCCGCCGGAAGGCCTGCGCCAGGGGCGGCTGGGAGACCAGAAGTCCGGCCTGGGAGGCCTCGGAAAGGAAGCGGTTCGTCAGGCGCGGGTAGAGGCACCTGGGGGGCTCATGGCAGTACCACAGCTTCCGGGCATTCAGGGCGCAGGCCCCGAGGATGGCCGGGGCGGGATGGTTGTGGGCCAGCACCACGTCCGGCGCCAATTCCCGCAGCACCGACTCCACCCGGTGCGACCGGTGCACCAGGGCCGCGCCGCGGTCCAGCAGGAAGGCCAGGTCGCTCCAGTGGTGCCGTGGCACCACGCGCACGGGGATGTCCTCCAGGGCACCCTCCCAGCCGGCGGGATCGAACTCGAAGGTCACGATCTTCACGTCGACCCCGGCCCGGACGAGGTCCCGGGCCTGGGCCAGGGCCAGGACCTCGGCGCCGCCGCGGGCCCGGAAACCTCTGTGGAGAATCACCACCCGCATGCCGACCCCTTCGAAGGAGCCAATGTGGCACGCGCGCCGGAGGCGACCCACCCCCTGCCGCCCAATGGCCGCGTGGACAGGCCGAACGGCGGATCCCGAGGGTCGAAGGGGAGGGCCCGGAGGCTCCTTGGTTCAATCGTTTGCCATCTCCCGGGAGCACGGTGCCTGAGGCCGCGGGAATTCATGCGCAGGAAGCGAGGGCAAGGGAAAAAATGGAGATGTTAAATGGCGCTCGCTCGCTTGATATAACATCATAACCAAGAAGTAAACAACTCCTTTGAAATTAACAAGAGTTCACAGGAATTTTCTTAAATCGTCATGTAAAAATTGTGGCACTCTAACAATGTTTACCAATCGTGCCTATACCGCACGCCGATAAACGGCCAATTACATCGGATATTCCCAACTGAGGCCGAGGCATTCCCTGGCCCCTGGGCCGTTGCTTCCCCGAAACGGAGTTCCCCACCCATGCGCCGCCTCGAAAACATGGTCTTCAAGACGGGCCTGCTGGCCGGCGTGCTTTGCGCGGGCCTCATCTTCGGGCTCGGGTGGACCGGCTTCGTCCTGAACCCCCTTTCCCTGGGCCGCGCCCGAACGGACCGCGCCGTGGAGCATGCGGTCGGCCGACTGGAAACGGAATTCGAGCAGGTGGAGCGCACCGGCGCCGCCCTGGACGCCCTGCGGCGCTCCTGCGGCGGCAGCACCATGGATCCAGACCGGATAGCGGCGATCCACCCCTTCCTGGATCCCTCGGGTCTCCTGGCGGACGTCATCCTGTGGCAGGACGGGGAAGGCACGGTCTTCGCGACCCCCTCCGGCCGGGACTGGGACATGGTGAAACATCCCGCCCACGCCCCCGACCAGGCCATCTTCCGGGCCAAGGACGGCCGCTGGAGCAAGGGCATCCCCTCCACCTTCGAGAAGGGCTTCACACCGGAGGAGCGCCCCTGGTTCCAGGCTGCCGAAGCCGCGTCCCAGCCCGTCTGGACCCCATCCTACCGGTTCACCCCGACGGAGTCGGGCTACACCTACGTGCGGCCTTTGCGGGAGAAGGGCAGGCTCGTGAACATCATCGCCCTGGACGTGACCCTGGCGCACCTGGAGCGGCGCGTGAAGGAGCTGCTGCCCCCCGCCGAGTTCCAGGTGATCCTGCGGGACCGCGGCGGGCTCGCCCTCACCACCGCCGCCGGCCCCGCCACCCCGCGGCAGGGCCCCTTCCGCTACCGGCGGACCGCGGCCCTGCGCCCCGGAGCCCCCTCGCTCGTCCTGGACGTGGTCACCATGCCGGGAACCCTGGTGCCCGGCCAGGGGACGCGCATCGCCATCGTGATCCTTGCCGCCCTGGCCTCCTTCGCGGCGGTCATGGCCTACGCCATCTACCTGGACCGCCGCATCGTCCGGCCCATCCGCCGAATGCTGCGCCCGGTCAGCGCGCCGGCCTCCCCGTCGGATACCGCCTCCTCGGACATCTGGGAGTTCCGGCAGCTGCAGGATTCCATCCGGCGCCTGGGCCAGACCGAATCCGACCGCCAGCAGATCCTCAACCAGCTCGAGCACGCCCAGCGCGTGGCCACCGTGGGCGTCATGGCCCCCGGCGTCATCCACGACCTCAACAACCACCTGTCCGTCATCCTCGCCCAGCTCAACCTCTGCCTGGAGGAGACCGGCGCCTCCGAGAAGGTCCACAGCCGCATCGGCAAGGCGGAACGCGCCACCATGCGCTGCGCCCACGCCATGCGCGGCCTCCTGGAATTCAGCCGGCCCGGCTCCGGCCGCGCCCTGCCCTTCGGCCTCAACGAACTCGTCATGGGCACCGCGGCCCTGCTGGAACCGGTGCTGGGCGAGACGATCACCGTCGAGACGAACCTGGAGGAGGACCTTCCCCTGCTGCACGGCGAGCCGGTGAAGCTCCAGCAGGTCGTGGTGAACCTGGCCCTCAACGCCAAGGACGCCATGCGCGGCTGCGGCCACCTGGCCCTGCGCACCTGGTCCAGGGACGGCGAGGTGTTCCTCGAGGTGCGCGACACCGGCAGCGGCATGACGGAAGAGGTCAAGCGCAAGCTCTTCGACCCCTTCTTCACCACCNNACCACCAAGGCCGACGGCAAGGGCACGGGCCTGGGCCTCACCATGGTCTACCGCATCGTCACCGCCCACGGCGGCTCCGTCCGCGTGGATTCGGAGCCGGGATCCGGCACCTGCTTCGTGATCCAGTTCCCCGTCGCAACCGCCCTGGAATTGGAGGCCGCGGCCACCTAGCCGGGCCAGGTCCCCGCGATTCTCAGCCCCGCCGTCTCCGGCAGGCCCAGCGCGAGGTTCATGCACTGCACGGCCTGCGCGGCCATGCCCTTGCCCAGGTTGTCGATGGCCGTCATGACCACGCCGTTGCCGCCGTGGGAGGCCACGGACACGTCGCAGAAGGCGCTGCCGGCCACGGCGCCCACCCGCGGGGAGTCGGGCACCAGGCGCACCAGGGCCTCGCCCGCGTAGGCCTCGCGGGCCAGCGCGGCCAG
>DBME01000359.1 GCA_002298155.1 Holophagaceae bacterium UBA706
TCCCGGGATACCTGGTTTCGCGAGGCGCGGTCCGACCCTATATCTTCGGGGACCATACCAGGAGGATCACTTGGTATCTCTGGCTCAACCCCCAGGATGAGGCCGTCCTCTCCGTCCGTGGCGAGGATTGGCTCTTGAAGCTCCGGGTTGAATACCAGGTGGTCACATTCACCGTCCCTCTCGAAGAGGCGAAAAGCATCGCCCCCGGCCTGGGCTGGGACCGGGCCCCCCGGTGGATGCTCATTTCAGACAAGGGGATGGAGATCGGCCAGGGCTCGGACATGCCCAGGGAGGACACGATCCTTCCCCTGTTCCGGGAGGGCGGCAACGTCCCGAACTGGGAGTGGCGGAGAGCCCAGCTCAAGCAGCACCCCGACCTCGGCCCCCTTTGGGCCATGGAAGTGGGCACCAACGCCTGGGTTGCACGCATGCGGATCAGGAACCTCCAGAACCAGGGCAAGGTGGCCGTTCTGCCCATGGACAGTTCAGTGGCTCTGGAATTTTCGAGCCACTACGCCTTCAAGGGAGACGATCCGGAAGCGCGGGAGAAACTGGCTGGGGAGGTATTCCGGGAACTGGCCGTTTCCCTGGAAGGTTTTTTTGCCGTACACGGCTGGGAGGACAACATCATTTTCACCCTGATGCCTCCCCTGATCTACCTCGGGGCCGGGGACGCACCGGAAATCCGCCGCATGGCCCGCAAGGCGATGGAGGATCTTGAATCCCGCCTGCGCCAGGATCCGTCCTCCCAACTCGCCATGACCTGGGTCGGATTCGCGGCTCTGGCCGAGTCCCCCCCGAGCCAGTTACCCACCGGGATCACCCCCCTGCCCGATCAAGCCTGGCCGGACGCTGCGATGGTCCTGAGCCTCCTGCGTCGATACCTGGCGCGGGAGGACTGGGAGGGCGCTCTGGCCCTCATGGATAATCTCGGCGCCCAACGCAAGGCACACCCCTTGGTCGAATTCGAGCAACGCCAAGACCAAGCTTTAATCGAAGGTGGACGGGCGATCGCCTTGATCAAACTTCACAGGCCAGGGGAGGCAGCATCGGCCCTGGAACATGCCCGCCAGGTGAGCCCCAGCACGTGGAAGCCCGCAGACAGCCTTTTCAACTTTATCTTCGACAAGGATGACCCGGACCTCACGGCCGAGGTGAAGGCCGTACTGCGTGCGCCAGCTCCCAAGGCGCCTCCGCCACCCGCATCCCAACCTCCCCTGCGCCTGGCCCTCTTTGGCCAACCCCCCTGGAAGGCCGCCTGGGATGGCCTGAAGAAGGCCGATGACCTCCTGCCCTGGGGCCCCTCGGAGTTGACCTGGGGTCCCCTCGGGCCGCAGGAGGCCCTCCCGGCCTGGGGGAACGAACCCCGCTGGACCCTCTGGCGGGGAAAGGAACTCCTCGCGTCGGGCTCGCAGTGCCCCGCACCTGCGGCGTTGGCGGCCACCCTGACCTCGGCTGGCCCAGCGATGCTTCAACGCCTCACGGCCATCCTGGAACGTCAGCCGGACCATATCGCGGCCCACCGGGCCCGCCTGGTCCTGCTCAAGGCCCGGATGCCCGAACCGCGGCTCGAACCCATGCTGGCGGAGGACGAGCGGGTGGTGATGGTGCCCGAAGCCTTTTCGGGCGGGGGGGCTGGACTGCCCCTGGATTTCGGTCCAAGGGCCGCCTGGGGGCCGGACCCCGCGCTATGGCAGTGGTCCGCCCAGGTGACCCTGCCAAAGGTGGAGGCCCTCCTGCGCAGTTGGCCCAGCAACGAAGCCTACTGGCAGGCCTGGACCGCCTGGTCGCGCTTCCACCCGGCGAAACCGTCCCCCTTCGCCCTGGCCCAGTCCCTCACCCTGCATGTCCCTTTTCCCCGATGGGTTAGATCTCTTTCCAAGCAGACGCACCAGTTCATCGCCGAAGCCCTTGGCCGGGACCACGACAATCAGGCCCTTGTGGACTGGCTGCTGCCAGCCTGGGAGTCGCTGGACAAGGTCCCCGCCCGGGAAATCCCGTTACGCGAGTGGGTGGAACAAGGCCATGCCGAAGACATGGAAACCATCCGGAAGAGCATCGTCCAGCCACTCAAGACGGCCCTGATCGCCCTGGGACGGCCCAGGGACGCGGCGGCCGTGGAGCGGACGTTCAGGGAGATGTCGGACCGGCGCTTCGGGGAGTGATGGCCACAGTTCGGAGCCCGGCCGACACTGGGTAACAAACCTATCGGGAACGGTTCAACCCGCGTGGAGCTTCCAGGAACTCTTTCCATAGCTGGTCATCGTTGATGGCTTGGCCATGAAGGTACTTCCACAGGGCAAATGCCCATACCGTCTTGATTTCTTCGTATTGCGAGTTTGAGCGTTTTAGAGAATATAAATAGAACGGAGAGGGGCGCAAGAAGCCCCATATGGTATATAGTTCTACGATTCTTGAATTTTGCCCGAGGATATTCCTGGCAGTGAAAATTCCATCCTTAGAATAACCGCATGCCTTGATTTGGTCGATTTCCGCCATGGAAAGAAGACCCACCAATTGAGTGGCTGCGTCCTTAAACCCCTCCGGCATCGTGGAAATCGCTCGTGGCTCTGTGCCAGCCCTGGTGATCACTTTGGGTGGCTGATCCGATCCTGCCAACTTGGCAAGTATTATCAACAGCGCGGTATAAGCAGACTCCTCCCGGGGAGTATTCCCATGAAGGCATGCATTGACAACAAGCACGCATTTTGGCAATGGAAATAGGGTGATCCTGTTATCAAATTCATTCGAGGTGGATCTGATTTCACACGCCAAGACACCTTCGATATTAAGATTATTTTTTTTGTAGCTGCTCCAAGGCATCCTGTTTAAACTATCCGGCATCTTGAATTCCATAACGGATCTAACGCAATCCTCAAGCGGACCATCCATGTATGCCCAATAATATTCAATGCTTCCATTCAAAATCCAATTTCTGAACACAGGTCCCTCGCCAGGGCCCAATGGCAATCCAGCATGCACCGATTCCGATTGGCCAGGTCTTAATGCCAGATCAATATTTGCGGGATTCCTGCCGTCGGTAGACAGTGAAACCCCAAGTTTTGAGAGTTTCCTGCTCTCGGTTTTCAGTGAAACCCCGAGCTGAGGAATCTCGCATTTCGCAAAGAGCGCTGACGCAGCAATAAATGCAAAAAATATACAATACCTGAAATAGTGTCGACTAAATAAGATGGTCACTTCAACCCCCATTGATTATTCTATATTCATATCATTCAAATGCCGTTTGTTGAATCTCAATTCACCCCATCAACGAACTCAACCCCCGCACCGGATGGCCGATGGCAGGGGTTGCGCCCAAAATGTCATCCGTTGCCGGAACGGCTATTCAATTGGTTGAGTTTGGCACCGTTGGGTCGAGACACTTCAGCCTTTGAAGCATCTCAATCAAGAGAGCGGAATCCACGCTTGCACGGATTTCCTGTTCCGCTGGCAAGGCTCCGATGCCTTTGAAGTTCAAATCGTCGTTTACCACTAGCAGGCTACGCCATGATTCCAACCCACCGTGCCCCCACCCATCCTGGCGAGATTCTGCTGGAGGAGTTTCTTGCGCCCCTCGGCATCACCCAGGTCCGACTTGCAGGCCACATCGGGGTTCCCATCCAGCGCGTGAACGAGCTTGTTCGCGGCAAGCGCGGGGTGACGCCTGAGACGGCCTGGCTCCTCAGCAAGGCGTTCGACACCAGCCCAGAGTTTTGGCTCAATCTCCAGTCTGCATTCGACCTTGCTCAGACCCGCCCGCAGCGCGTGATTCGGCCGATGGGCAACGTCAGTTGATTCTCCCCGCCAGCCGAGACTCTGATGGGTGATGCCTAACGGTAGCCTTAATTCGGTTGCTTCTGGGCCTTTGAACTTGCGTTTAATCTTGGTGCCCTTTTTGGAAACGGGCTCAATTGGGTGTGCCTGACGACCGGAGGACATCCACCGTTCCTTGCTCGCCCAGTCCCTTTCGCCATACGGAGTGGCAGCCTGGGGGCAAGGCACCTAGCCTGCATTTGAAATGACCTTAAAAAGGTACGATAATCTGGTCCTCAAGGAGCGGCCAACCATGCAACGCCTCCACGCACGATCCTCTGTAAGCATCAGTGATCTGAAGAAAAACCCGAGCGGTGTGATCGCCCAGTCCAAGGGGGAACCGGTCGTTATCCTGAACCACAATCGCCCAACCGCCTATTTGATCCCAGCAGCGACCTTTGAAGCGATCCTTGAACACCTCGATGACCTGGATCTTGCACGCTTGGTTCGGGAACGGCAGGACGAGCCCTCCACGAAGGTAAGGCTCGATGAATGAAATGGCAGCGGAACGCCATCTCTAAGTTGCCCAGGGCAACCTAGAAAGCGTTCTCTCCTCGTTTGGGCTACTCGACCGTGAGGTCGAAGCGCGTCTCCGCGTGGAACCCCTTCGCGGCCGTATCGGCCCCCCGGTAGAGCACCCAACCCGGCAACCCACGCTGGTAGGTGTGGGTCATGTGCCACAGTTCCAGCCGGCTGTTGGCCGTGAGGAGGTAGAGGGTGCGCTTGGGGTTGTAGGGGTTGGGGATCGCCACTGCCAGCCCGTCGTCGGAACGGCCGTAGGTCTTCCCCTGGAAGCGGAACCAGCCCTTCCCGAAGGTCACGGGCAGCTTCTTCTCCGCTGCCATGCGCGCCAGGAGGCTGTTCTCCTCCGGCCCACCGAAGACCACCAGATCCCGGCCCGCAAGGTCCTCCTCCGTCACTTCGGCGTCGGGCTTGAGGGGAGGCAGGATCTCCGTGAAGGCGTCGGCCATGAGCTCGCGGTAGTTCAGGGCCAGGGAGCGGTTGGCTTCCACTTCCCGGGAGGTCCCGTGCACGTAGAGCAGGTGGTCGAAGTCGTCGATGAGGTTGGGGAGGGTGTAGGGATTCTCCTGAGGCACCGGCACGTCGTGCCCGCCGTTGAAGATCACCCGGGAAGGTTTCTCAGCGGCGTGGAAGGTGAAGGTGGACGCGGCCTCCTTGACCTCGACCCGCTCCAGGCGCGAGGCCTTGGCGCCGCGCAGCTCCACGAAGGCCACGAAGTGCCAGGGCTTGCCGGGCTGGGTGACCTTCACGGTGACGTCGAAGCCCTCGGCGGCCTTGGCCACGGAGGCGGTGACGGCGGGATCCGGCAGGTCCTCGCGCTCGATCCATTGGGCCACGAAGGGCCGCAGGTCGCGGCCCGCGGCCGCGGAGGCGGCCTTCAGGAAATCCTCGGTGGTCATGGGGCGATCGTGGAATCCGTCATGCACGGCGGCAAGGGTCTTGGCGAAGAGGGCGTTGCCCAGGAGCAGGCGCAGCTGGTGCAGGAGGAAGGTGCCCTTGATGCGGGGGATCTGGTAGGCGCCGTAGCGGTCGTAGGCGGTGACGGCCTTGGCGGGGGCCAGGGGCGTCTCGCGGGAGGTGACGTAGGCGTAGCGGGCGTTCAGTTCGCCCAGGGCGTCGCGCAGGGTGTCGGCGGCCTTTTCGGGGGCCTCGGGCAGGCGCCGCAGCAGCGCGTGGTAGGCGGCGGAACCCGCCACGAACCAGTTCTCGCCGTCCGTGGCGGGGAACACGGTGTTGGACCAGAGCAGGCGCTTGGGATAGGCCACCGCCTCCTTGACGGGGGCCAGATCGGCCTTGGCCTCGGTGACCGGCGCGGCCGGAGCTGCGGCGGCCGCATGGGCGGCCTTGAGCTTGTCGGCCACGAACACCGGGTTGAAGGTGGTGTAGCCCAGCGTCAGGTGGGGCGTGGCCCCGGGCAGGTCAGCCAGGTAGCGGCCCCCCACCCACTTCTCGCGCAGGGTGGTCTTGCCGAAATGGGCGATGAACATGAGCTTCTCGGCCATCTCGGAGGTGGTGAGCTTGCCGTCGCAGGCGTGGGGGCGGTTGATGGGGCTCGAGGCCTGCACGGCCACGCCGGCCTCCAGGTCGAACTTGCCCTGGCCGTAGGTGCGGTAGAACTCCTGGAAGGCGATGTCGCGGTTCCAGGTGTTGAAGGTGATGTCCACGGGATTGTTGTCCGCGTTGGGCACCAGTTCCTTGCGCACCGTGAGGTCCCGGTTGTTGTTGTCGGCCCAAACGAAATCCTTGAGCCCGGCCGGGGTGTCCGCGGGGTGGCCCTTGCTGCCGGTGCGCCACAGGCGGGTCTTGTGGGTGCCCAGGAGGAAGACGGCGCCTTCGTCGGTCTTGGTGTCGGCGATGGTCCAGTCGTTGGTGTAAAGGCCGTTGTTGTGCTGGGTGAGGATGTCGGCCACCTGGTCGATGCTGGTGGCGTACTGGGCGGCCTTGCGGATTCGGTTGGCCTCGGGGGTTCCGTCGGGCTCATAGGGCGTCTGGGCCACCGTGGTCTCGCCGATGACGATGCCGGCGTCGTTGATGTACCAGTCCGTGCCCGAGCTGATGCCGCCGGGGAAGGTCTGCATCACGAAGCGGTGCCCCTGGGCGGGCTGGACGTCGACCATGACGTTCCAGTCCACGCCCGTGTAGCCCGGAGGCCACATGAAGATCTGTCCCATCACCACGCGCCCGTCCCGGGTGGCGGACTTGGTGGCCACGAAGGAGGAGCAGCGGTCCCCCTTCCCTTCCCGGGAGGCCTCGTCGTCGGCCTTGAGGAAGGTGCGGCCCGTGAGGGGCGTGGCCGTGACGCGCGCGGCGGAGGCCATCTCGCCCAGATCGATGTCGGAATTGATCGTCACGATGTCCAGGAGGTCGATGTCGCGGCCCCGGAACTTGGCCCCGGCCTTGGCGGCGCCGTCGGCGATGCCCTTCATCTCCTCCAGGAATTCAGGTTCGTATTTGCGCAGCATGACGGCGTCCGCCAGGCTCCGGTAGCGGTCCCAGCCCCGGACAGGATCGGCCCGGTCCTGCAGGATGGCGAGCTTGTCCACGAACAGGGCCAGCTCGGTGGCCACCAGCTGGCCGTACTGGAAGCCCCGGTCGTAGGCCCCACCCTCGATGTGCAGGACGATCCAGCCGCCGTCGTCGTAGCGGAAGCCCTTGCCGGCCCACCGTACGGTTTCCGTGGGGATGATGGCCGAGAGGTCGTCCACCTTCTCCAGGCGCACATCATCGAACCAGGCGGTGCCCGTGGTCCGGCCGTTGCGGCCCAGGTGCAGCTGCACCCGGTCCGTGGACGTGGTCGCGAAGAAATCCACCGTGACCCGCTGGGAACCATCACCGGCCACCGTGGCCGAGGTGTTGGTGAAGGGGAAGCTCTTCATGGAAAGGCAGGCGCCCAGGGCGGTGGGGTAGCGGGCGGTGGGATCCGGGCGCACCCCCTGGGTGCGGATCCAGGCGCTGAGCCGGTACATCTGGCCCACCTGGAGCTTCAGGGGCTCGGACTGCACGGTGGATTCCGCGCCCGTGGCGGGGTTCTCCAGACGCAGGCTGCGGAAGCCCTGTACGTGGCCGGGACCCACCGAGACGCTGGCCGGGGACGGCGTCAGGAGGGTCCAGTCCGTGGGCCGCNNGGGGATGGGGACCGGAACGGGCTCGGAGGCTGCCGCCGCCAGCGCGAAAACCAACCCACCCAGGTAGAGCCAGGAATGACGCATACAGGGATCTCCTGATACATCAAACCATGAGGCAGGGTATTTGTCGCCAGGACAACGACCCGGGGGGCGCCGGAAATAGGCCCATGTCGACTTGGGAAACGCACTCGCTGCGTTGACTCAAGCTTCCTTGGCAGAAAGGTCAAAGCACTAAAAGCCCTATTGGGCGGCAGTGTTTCCCCGGGCTACTGACCTGGGTATACTCCGCGGATGGAATTCGAGTGGGACCCAGTAAAAGCTCGAACCAACCTAGCGAAGCATAGGCTTGGGTTCCTTGAGGCATCAACAGTATTTGCAGATCCGTTTGAACTTACCATCCATGATCCGGAACATTCAAACGATGAAACCAGATTTCTTAGCCTCGGAAATTCCACAAGTGGACGCCTGCTTGTGGTCTCCTATACTGAAAAAGGGCCGGCGATACGTATCATTAGTGCCCGAGAGGCCACGCCTCGCGAAAGACGCCAATATGAAACCAAGCACCCCTGATCACCCCCAAGACATGCAGCCCGAATACGATTTCTCCGGAGGTGTCCGGGGAAAGCACCACCAAGGTTATGTTCAGGGCACGAACATCGTCCTCTTGGATGCTGATGTGGCCGAGGTGTTCAAGGACTCAGCCGCTGTGAACGAGGCCTTGCGCCTTCTCCTGCGTTTGGCCAAAGAGCAGGCGCACACCCCAAAGTCCGCATGAAAATCGAGGCGGGTCCTGCCTAGCCGCTGCGTTCGATCCCGGGAGCTCGCCCTCGGGTTGCCCCTTTCAATCGGTGATCTTATCAATCGCCTTACCTCCCATGATCGTGCGCCTAGGGCGGGGCCAGTCAACCCTGGCGAAAGGCAGAACCCACCACCCATCGAATCGTGCCAAGATCGGCGTTAAATGAAAAATCTAAGCAAAATTCCCTCGATCGTATTTTCTGTTGGGATTGGCCTCATAACTGGGAGCTGGTCTACATACTGGATTGTCAAAAGACATCAGCAACGGGTCATCCTCGACAATGACGCTGCCATGCAATACATGCATGGCAGTCAATTGCTTGAGTTGATTGCAATCGCTGAAAGCCATGATCCAAAGGACCTAAATGCAAAGCTCAATTACGAACTCGCGAGAACCATTTCGTATGCTCGGGCCCACAAGAACGATAATGGCGAAGCCGGCTACTGGATGGATAGGATCCTCCGGAATTCCATGAAACAGAGGGCAACTAATATCTACCAAGCCGAAGAAGTAAAGTTCAATAAAGACATTTCTCAGCCCCAACCAATTCAGTAGCGGTGACGCCCACCCCTTTGGCCTTAGGGCGAACGGCTATGCCTTCGAAAGTCACCCTAGGTGGGTGAGGCCCCGCTTCGAGCTGGCCTCGGCCATGACNNACGGTGACCAATGAATTCCTCGGCCTACAACTGGGACGATGGAGCCACGCCGGGTACGAACCGCGCCGGAGGCCTGTGGCGGCTAAGTTTGCCTTATGATCAACCTAACGGAACACCAAAATCCAGGGGCGCGGCGTTCAGAGCCGCGCCCCTTTTCTCGCACCCCTGAAAAGATCGCATCCCCACCGCTAGAACGTGCAACTAAGCGTCGCCACCACCGAATTCGCCATAAATCCTGAATCCACCGCCAAGGCGGCGTTCTTCAGCTCGCCCAGGTCCATGCCCAGGTACTTCACCTCCAGGGCCACGTGCTTGTTGAAGGAGTAGCCCAGCCCGAAGTTGTAGGCCACCCCGGTAGAACGCTCCCTTGCGGATACCGGCACGGCCACGAGGGTCCGGGTCATCTCGTGCCGGGTGGAGTGCACCCCCAGCCCCGCCACGAAGAACAGCCCCGCCTTCTCCTCCGCGAGGTAGTGGTTGTAGTCCACCAGGAGCATCAGGGTGTTGGCCTGGTAGTGGTGGCTGCCGTCATCCCGGCGCCAGGTGAGGTAGTCCAGCTTGGGCTTGAGGATCTGCCCCAGGCCGAAGTCCACCGGGATCTTGATGCCGACGCCGGTTCCCGACTTGCGGTCCAGGTGGTTGCCGTCGCCAAACTTGCCCGTGGGCATCGCCAGGTGGGCCTGCAGGCCGAACTCGGCCTCGTCCGCCATCAGGGACGCTGCCGCCGCCAGAAAGGGACAAACTAGGATGGAACGCGTGCGCATTTTCATGGTGCCTCCCCAAGCGCCCGTTACGCCGGGCGGATCGCTGCGAGTGCCTCCCCGCGCCGGGGGGAACTCCGTCCAGTTGTGCACCCAGCCCGGACAGGGTTCCGGCGGCAGAACCGCTGCGGGCGCCCCGCCCGGCACCGGAAGCACCTCCCTGCCCTGATATCATCAGCCATGATCGAATCTGCACCGCCCCGGGCGCACCGGGACCTGGATCCGCGACGGCTGGCCCAGCTGCTGGACGCAGCCTCGGTGCTGGGCCCCTGCAGGGATCTGGAAACCCTCGGCCCCGCGCTGTTCCGGGTGCTGCAGGACACCATGCCCCTGGACCGCCTCGCCCTCTGGCTTGGCGCACCCGACGAAGGGCTGCCCGTGTCCATCTGGGCGGCGGAGCGGGGTCCCGACGGAGTCCTGTCCGCCGTGGAACCCGTGCCGGGCTGGGTCGAGCACACCCGCAACCTCCAGACCGAACTGTGGAGCCTCGAGGACGCCCGGGCCGCGGGCGCCACGGGCCAGGGACAGCAGCTGGAGGCCTATGGATTTCCCGCCTGGATCCTCCTGCCGCTGAGGACGCCGGACCGCCTCGTGGGGGGCCTCGCCCTGGCGAGCCGCGAGGCCGGGGCCTTCCGGGAGGCCGGATGCCAGTTCCTCGTTTTCCTGGGGCGGTTCATGGCCTCGTACGCCCTGCGCCTCCTGCGCATCCGGCAGATGGACCAGCTCAACGCCAGCCTCATGCGGGAGCGGGACCACAACCGCATCCTCCTGCAGATCACCAACGAGCTCATGGAGCACCGGGATCCACGGGCCCTGTTCCAGGCCATCTCTACGAGCCTCATGGCCCAGCTCCCCTTCGACGGCCTGGCCCTGGTGCTGGCCCAGGGGGAGGAGGCCCAGCTGCGCTTCCTGAACTTCCCCACCAACCGCGGGCTCCTGCAGGAGAACCAGCTCTTCACGGTTCAGGGAGGACCCAGCCTCCAGGCCATGGCCGCGCGGCGGGCCCTGGTGTTCACCCGGGCCCAGCTGGACGCCTTCCCCGGCCCCATCCCCCAGGTGCTGGTGCAGGGCGAGGGGCTGGCCAGCATGTGCTGCATCCCCCTGATCTCCCGCAGCCGCGTCATGGGCGCCCTGTCCTTCATGTCCCGCCGGGAGGACGCGTTCCCGCCCGAATCCCTGGACCTGCTTTCCCGGGCCACGGCCCAGGTGGCCATCGCCCTGGACAACGCCTTCGCCTACGAGGAGATCCAGCTCCTGCGCGACAAGCTGGCCGAGGAGAACCTCTACCTCCAGGAGGAGATGGACAAGGATTTCGGCCTGGAGATCGTGGGGCGCAGCCCCAGCCTCCAGAAGGTCCTGCGCCAGCTGGAGACCGTGGCCCCCTCGGACGCCACCGTGCTGCTCCTGGGCGAGACGGGCACGGGCAAGGAGCTCATGGCCCGGGCCATCCATTCCCTGAGTTCCCGGGCGGAGCGGTCCTTCGTGCAGATCAACTGCGCCTCCATCCCCACGGGGCTCGTGGAGAGCGAGCTCTTCGGGCACGAGAAGGGCGCCTTCACCGGGGCCATCGCCCAGAAGATGGGCCGGCTGGAGCTGGCCCACCAGGGCACCCTCTTCCTGGACGAGATCGGCGACCTGCCCCTGGAGCTGCAGCCCAAGCTGCTGCGGGCCCTGCAGGAGCGCGAATTCGAACGCCTGGGCGGCACCCGCACCCGCAAGGTGGACCTGCGCCTCATCGCGGCCACCAACCGCGACCTGGCGGCCATGGTGGACGGTCGCGAATTCCGCGCGGACCTCTTCTACCGGCTCAACGTCTTCCCCATCCGCATCCCGCCCCTGCGCGAGCGCCGGGAGGACATCCCCACCCTCGTGCGCTACTTCACCCAGAAGTTCGCCCACCGCATGCACCGCGCCATCGAGACCATCCCCACCCGCGCCATGGAGGCGCTCATGGCCTGGGACTGGCCCGGCAACATCCGCGAGCTGGAGAACTTCATCGAGCGCTCCGTGATCCTCAGCCCCGGTCGGGAACTGAACATCCCCTTCGCCGAACTCCAGAACGAGCGGCACGCCACGGAGGACGTGGCCAGCCTCAAGGACGCCGAACGCGAGCACATCCTCAAGGCCCTGCGCGCCGCCGGCGGCAAGGTGGGCGGCGAGGGCGGCGCCGCCGCGCGCCTGGGCATGAAGCGCACCACCCTCCAGAGCCGCATGGCCAAACTGGGCATCGACCCGCGGAGGGTCTGAGCCATGCACGTGCTGCTGGCGGGTTGCGGCTGGCTGGGCACCGAGGTGGCGCTTAGGC
>DBME01000033.1 GCA_002298155.1 Holophagaceae bacterium UBA706
CGAGGAGCCGAGGATCGCCGAGGGAAGGACGAGGATCGAGATCCCGGCAATGCGTTGATCGGACGGTTGCCCCGGTAGGCGTGACCGCCATCCCATCCCAAACCCCCTCTCGTTTTTTTTCCAACCCTTCCCCCTCGACCTGACCTATTATCGGGGAATCATTCCGAGGCCCATGCAGACCAGCGCTGAAAGCTCCATCCGCAACCCCGTAGCCATTCGTGAGGCCTTGCGTCACGTTTGCGAACGGTCGGAGATGCTGCTCCTGGTGACGCCGTACCTGCGCCTGGAGTCCAACTTCCTGCGCCTGGAGCAGGACGCGGTGCACGTGGCCGCGCTCATGAGCAAGGAGGAGGCGCAGTTCGGGCTGCGTTCGCCGGACCTGCGCATGCGGTTCCCCTTCGGGCACCAGTTCTTCGAGGCCCAGACGCGCCTGCAGGGGATCAGCCTGACCCGGGGCCGCCAGTCCCTGTCCCTGGCCATCCCCACGATCATGAATGTGGACGACTACCGTTCCTCCCACCGGGTGGAGCGGGTGGGCCGGATCATGGCCACCTTCAGTTCGCGCAACTACGACCTACTTGTGGCCAACGTCGTGAACATCAGCACCAGCGGCGTGCGGATCTTCGCCCAGCGGGAACTGGAGGAGGGCGAGGTGCGGGTGGACGACCTCATCCACATCGCCCTCACGGTCACGCCGGAGATCGACATCAACTGCAAGGCCAAGGTCCGCTACGTGAAGGATCGCATCCTGGGCCTGGAGTTCCGCCCGCGGCCCGACGGCGACCTGCTGGACGCCTTCGCGCGCTGGGTGTTCCAGAAGCAGGAGGAGGAACTGATTCTGCGGGCCGGCCGCGTTGAGGCCACGGGCGCCACCCGGGTCCAGGCCGGCGGCACCCGCTCTGAGGCTCCGGCCATCGTCCTGGCCAGCTCCGACGCGGCCCTGGAAGCGCGCCTGAAGGAGATGCTCAAGGACCTGCCGCCATTGGAGCGCATTACCGCCAACAGCCAGTCCCTGAAGGATCTGGCCGGGGCGACGAGGACGCTGGTGCTCTTCCACGTCACGTCCCTGGCCCAGGAAGATCGCAAGCGCATCCGCCTCCTGCTGGAGGCCCTGGGCGGCAAGGTCCCCTTCGTGCTCCTGGGCGTGGAGGTCGAAAGCGGGCCCCTGTTCGAGCTGGGTAACGAGACGAAGGCCGTGAGCGTCTATTCCCTCGGGGCAACGTCGGCGGGTCTCTTCCCGCGGCTGGTGCAGGGAATCCTGCGCAAGCATTTCCCCGAGGACGAAGCCCAAGCCACCTAGATGCTGCTTCGGTTAGTTCGTGTAGTAGGTCCGCTCCGCGAGATCCCGGTTCATGCGCCCCACCAGCATCGGCCCCTCGAAGATCAGCGACGAGTAGATCTGCACCAGCGCCGCCCCATCCTGCAGCGCCACCGCGGCATCCTCTCCGCTTCCGATGCCTCCGCAGGCCATGAGCTTGATTTCCCTGGGCAGCCGTTTCAGCACCCGCCGGTGGATCTCCCGGGCCTTGATCTTGAGGCCGCGGCCGGAAAGGCCGCCCATGCCCAGCGCCTCGACCTTGCCCCGGTTCATCTCGGAGACGATGTTCCGGTCCAGCGTTGTGTTGGTGGCGATGAGGCCCGACACGCCGCTCTCCACCACGGCGTCCACGGTGGCATCCAGTTCCTCGGGTCCCAGATCGGGGGCGAGCTTGACCAGGATGGGCTGGTTCTCCAGGCCCATCTCCTTGCGCAGGGCCAGGATGCCCTCCAGGAGCGGCTTCAGGGCCTCGGGGGCCTGGAGGCGGCGCAGGCCGGGGGTGTTGGGCGAGGAGATGTTCAGGGCCACGTAGTCCACCAGGGGGGCCACGGCCCGGAAGGCGGCGGCGTAGTCGGCCAGGGCGTCCTCCTCGGCGGTCTCCTTGTTCTTGCCGATGTTGCCGCCCACGATGAGGCCCTTGGGGCGGTTCTTGAGGCGGCGGGCCACCACGTCCACGCCTTCGGAGTTGAAGCCCATGCGGTTGAGGATGAGGTTCTCCTCGGGGAACCGGAAGATGCGGGGCTTGGGGTTGCCCGCCTGGGGCCGCGGCGTCACCGTGCCGATCTCCACGAAGCCGAAGCCCAGGGCCTTCCACAGGGGCAGCAGCTCGGCCCCCTTGTCCAGGCCGGCCGCCAGGCCCACCGGGGACGGGAACTTCAGGCCCAGCACATCCCGGGCGAGCCCGGGGTCGGGCGCACCGCACATGGCGCGGGCGAGCGACAGTACGCCGGGCACCCGCTGGGCCACGCCGCCCAGACGGAAAGCCACGGTGTGGGCCGTCTCCGGGTTCATCCTGAAGATCAGGGGCCGAAGGAGCGCGTAGGGGTCGAAGGCTCGGGTCATGGGCTCGCCGTGGAAGTGTGGAACTCCATTATGGCGTCCCTCTCCCGCAACGTCTGTGAACCTGCGCATAATCGATCGCCGGCCTTGATTCCGTCTGAATCCCCTCGCCGAGGTGACCCATGCGCTACCTGATGACCAACCTTCCCATGGGCCTCGGCGACGAGCGGAACCCCCTGGGGGCGACCCTTGCGGCCGCCCTGGGCGGGGAAACCGGGGACTACGCGGAGCCCGTCCTGGAGCGCCTCAGCCTGGACGCGCGCCACAAGGGCTCCATCCGGTTCCTGGCTGCCCTCTCCTTCACCACGGACCGGAATCTGGACGGCCTTGAGCTCCCCCGGGGGGCCAAGGTGGAGCCGGCGGCCCCGCCCGTGAGCTGGGACGTGGTGCCCCTGGCGCGCAAGCCCCGGGTCGTGGTGGTGGGCAGCGGTCCCGCCGGGGCCTTCTGCGCCCTGCGCCTCCTGGATTACGGCATCGAGCCCGTGGTGCTGGAGCGGGGCGCGCCCATGAGCGAACGGGTCAAGGGCGTGGCCGGCCTCTGGGGCGAGGGGGTCCTGGACCTGGACGCCAATGCCCAGTTCGGCGAGGGGGGCGCCGGCACCTTCTCCGACGGCAAGCTCACCACCCGCATCGGGCACCCGGCGATCCGCTTCGTACTCGAAACATTCGTTAAGTTCGGCGCGAATCCTCGAGTGCTCTACCTGGCCCGTCCCCACGTGGGGACCGACGTCATCCGCAAGTGCTCGGTGCTGATCCGGAAGGAGGCCGAGGCCCGGGGGGCCCGGTTCCGGTTCCGCAGCCGCCTGGCGGATGTGCGGTTCCAGGAGGGCGCGGTGGCCGCCGCGGTCCTGGATTCCGGGGAGGAGATCCCCTGCGACGCCCTGGTGCTGGCCCCCGGCCACAGCGCCCGGGACACCTTCGAGATGCTCCACCGCCACGGCGTGGCCATGCGCCAGAAGGCCTTCGCCATGGGGGTCCGGGTGGAGCACCCCCAGGACATCATCGACCGGGCCCAGTACGGACCCTCCCAGGGCCACCCCAGCCTCGCCCCGGCGGACTACAAGGTGGTGTGCAACTTCGGGCCCGCCCGGGCCGCCTATTCCTTCTGCATGTGCCCCGGGGGCGAGGTGATCCAGTGCTCCTCCGAGGAGGGGGGCGTGGTGGTCAACGGCATGAGCAACGCCAAGCGGGACTCGGGGTTCGCGAATTCGGGCCTGGTGGCCAAAGTGAACACGGCGGACTTCGGCTCGGACCATCTCCTGGCGGGCATGTACTTCCAGCGGAAATGGGAGCAGGCCGCCTTCCGCGCCGCCGGCGAGACCTACGGGGCCCCCGCCATGAGCGTCCAGGACTTCCTCCGGGGCCGGGCTACGGGGAAGATCCCCGCCACCAGCTTCCGGCCCTTCGCGGTGCCCGCGGATCTGGCCACCTGCCTCCCGGATTTCATCCAGGAGCAGCTCCTGGGGGCCATCCCCGACTTCGACAAGAAGATCCACGGCTTCACCAGCCGCCAGGCCATCCTCCTGGCCATCGAGAGCCGCACCAGCAGCCCCGTGCAGATGCTCCGGGGCGACAACGGCGAAAGCGTGAGCCATGCCGGGCTCTACCCCTGTGGGGAAGGGGCGGGGTTCGCGGGAGGAATCACGTCGGCGGCCGTGGACGGCATCCGGGTGGCGGAATGGATCGCCCAGAAGGTGGGCGCGCCGGTATTCCAGCCCTTCCAGCGCAACGTCAAGGCCGGCGACTACGCCACGGAGTACTGACCCGAGGGCCAATCGGCGATACCATGGATACGAGCGGCCTTGCCATCCCGGGGCCGCTCCCTTTTTGTGACGGACCCATGAACCTTCCTGAAGAAATCAAGCGACGCCGTACCTTCGCCATCATCAGCCACCCCGACGCGGGCAAGACGACGCTGACGGAGAAACTGCTGCTCTACAGCGGCGCCATCGATCGCGCCGGCAGCGTCAAGGGCCGCGAGGGCGCCGGCCACGCCCAGTCCGACTGGATGGAGATCGAGCAGGAGCGCGGCATTTCCGTGACCTCCGCCGCCATGCAGTTCGAATACCAGGACCACGTCATCAACCTGCTGGATACGCCGGGCCACCAGGACTTCAGCGAGGACACCTACCGGGCCCTCACGGCCGCCGACAGCGTCGTGATGCTCCTGGACTGCGCCAAGGGCGTGGAAGAACAGACCAAGAAGCTCTTCCGTGTGGCGAGCGAGCGCGGGCTGCCCATCTTCACGTTCGTGAACAAGCTGGACCGCCCGGGGCGCGAGCCCATCGAGCTCATCGACGAGGTGGAGGAGCTCTTCGGGCTGCACGCGGTGCCCATGACCTGGCCCATCGGGTCGGGCACGGACTTCAAGGGCGTCTACGTGCGCGCCACGGGCCAGATCCAGGTGTTCGAACGCACCAAGGCCGGCCGCAAGGCCCGGGTGGCGGGGCAGGGGACGCTGGACGACCCCGAGATCCGCGCCCTGCTCACCGCCGACGAGCTCAAGCAGCTGCAGGACGACGTGGACCTCATGGACCACGTGCTGCCCCCCTTCGACCTGGAGGCGTTCCGGGCCGGGCGGCAGTCCCCGCTCTTCTTCGGCAGCGCGCTCAACAACTTCGGCATCGCGGAATTCCTGGAGGAGTTCCTGGCCATGGCCCCCGAGCCCCATTCCCGGCCCCTCATGAACGGCGGCGAGATCAAGGTGGACGCCCCCTTCACCGCCTTCGTCTTCAAGGTCCAGGCCAACATGAACAAGGCCCACCGCGACCGCGTGGCCTTCGCCCGCATCGTCTCCGGGCGCTTCGAGCGGGGCATGGACGCCCTGCACGTGCGCGGCCAGAAGAGCATCAAGCTGAACTACCCCCACATGTTCTTCGGGCGGGACCGCCTCATCGTGGACGAGGCCTGGCCCGGCGATATACTTGGGCTTATCAACCCGGGTCTCTTCCGCATCGGCGACGTCATCTCGGCCGCGGGCCCCGTGGAGTTCCACGCCGTGCCCCGGTTCTCCCCCGAGCAGTTCGTCTCCGTCCGCCTGGCGGATCCCGGGGCCCGCAAGGGCTTCCTCAAGGGGGTCCAGCAGATCGCCGAGGAGGGCGTGGTGCAGGTGTTCTGGCCCAAGGGCGGCGCGCCCCTGCCCATCCTGGGGGCCGTGGGCCGGCTGCAGTTCGACGTGCTTCAGCACCGCCTCAAAACCGAATACGCCTGCCCCGTGATCATGGAGCCCCGCAGCTTCCAGATGGCCCGCTGGCTCAAGGGCGGCTGGCCCGAGCCCAGCCGCTTCTGGGGCGAGCTGGTGGAGGATTCCGACGGCAACCCTTCCATCCTCTTCGAGAACGACTGGCAGCGCCGCACGACCATGGAGAAGAACCCCGACCTCACCTTCCTGGACCATCCGGAATAGACATTTCATCCCTTTTGGGAGCGCCCTGATTTATCCTTACCTTGCAGCCCCGGGCGGCCGATACCCTGGGGGAGGGAGCCAACAATGCGCCAGGAGATCAAGCCGGAAGATCTGATCGTCACCGAGAACGACGGGACGCGCCGGATCAACCACGATGTCCTGGAATCCTATGGCCTTTTCAACCTGCCCAAATCCATCATGCGCAGCGCTCTGATGGTCTACTACGACAACGCCGCCCGCCAGGGCCGCGTGGCCGCCCAGACCGTGCGGACCTTCATCGCGCTCGCAAGCTCGATCACCCGCTTCCCCAAGCCCGTGGCCATCAACTTCACCCGCGGGGCCGCCTACCGCCGCAACATGCGCATGCTTCGCCGGTACAGCCGCTAGGAGGTTGGGCGATGCGAAACGGCGCGTGGCTGCCCCTGGTCTGCGTGGCCCTGGCCCTGGGCTGCGTCAAGGAAAAGCCCTTCGCCTTCGAGCAGCCGGTCATGGGGATCTCCGCCACCTTCCCCGGCGAGCCCCTGCAGGGCATCTATCCCGAGGACACCCCCTACGGCCGGATCCAGTGGCGCAACTTCTCCTACACGCCGCCCGGCCGCATGGACCAGAACTTCCACATCGACGTGGGGAGCCTCCCGCCGGGCGACAAGGGCGGCGACACCGTCCCCGTGGCCCTGGCCTCGTTCCAGACCTTCCTGGCCCAGCGCCTGGGCGCGACCTTCACCCGCACGGAGCTGGCCCCTTCCCGGGGCCAGGGCTTCCAGTACGGGGCCACCTCCCCGACCGGCGCCCGCATCGAAGGGGTCGTCATCCTCAAAGGCGGCCGCCTCTACCATGCCCAGGGCACGGTGGCCGCGGCCACCGATCCCCGGCTCCGCACGTTCCTGGATTCCTTCGCGGTCAGGCCCTGAAGCGGGTCCCATGACCACGCAGTCCTCCTTGGCGCCGAGCACGGGTCGCGGGTTGCCGAGGAAGCGCCTCCAGGGGCGCCCGCAATGACCAATTTATGGCTCGCCCTCCCTGGAAGTTCCTGTGACCCGGGCCTGCTCCAGGGCCAGAAGCGCCTCCTTGCGTTCCGTGCCCCAATAGAAGAAGCCGTAGGCCCCCGAATCCCGGATGACCCGGTGACAGGGGATGAGGCAAGCGATGGGGTTCCTGCGGATGGCCGCCCCCACCGCGCGGGCCGTCACCTGGGGACCCACCGCCCGGGCCAGGCCCTGATAGGTGAGGACCTTCGCCTCCGGGATCCGGAGGAGCGCCTCCCACACCTTGAGCTGGAACGGCGTGCCCCTCAGGGTCAGGGCCAGGGACTGGTCCCGGATGCCGCGCAGCCGGTTGGCCAGTTCGGCCCCGAAGGGTTCCAGGAGGGCGGGGGACTCCTGGAAGATCCCTTCGGGCCACCGCCGCTCCAGTTCCTCCCGCGCGCCGACCAGACCGCTGGAATCCAGGAACGACAGGGCCACGAGGCGCCGATTCAGCACAGCAAAGAGGGCGTGCCCTAGGGGGGTGGGCAGGACGGCCCAGTGGATCACCACGCCCTGGCCCCGGCGCTTGAACTGGCCCGGCGTCATGCCCTCCAGGTGGAGGAAGAGATCGTGCAGGCGACCCGTTCCCGATAGCCCCACCGCATGGCTGGCTCCTTCCAGGGTCGCCCCCTCCCACAGGAGGTGGCGCGCGGTGCCCAGGGTGAGGAACTGGAGGAACCGTTTGGGACTCACGCCGGCCCAGTTCTGGAAGACCCGTTGGAAATGGAAGGAACTCAGCCCCACCTCCTCTGCGACCGCCGTCAGCGGAGGCTGCTCCTTCGCCTTGCGGCACAGGTATTCGATGGCTTCGGCGATTTGGGAATAGGCGTCCTTGACCATTGGCGTTCTCACATGGAAATCAACGTTAGGAAAATGGCTGTTAATTACGACCGATCAGACAGCATCCTTGGTGTCCGACAAGTCTGGTAAAGAATGGGTCCAGGTGACCGGAAAGGAGACCCGATTCTTGCGAAAAAACAACCCGTACGATTCTCGTAATTGAATTAAAAATGTAAATAAGTTCAATGGAAAAATGCGAAAAACTAGAAATCAAAATTGCGAATCCATGAGGATGACCGATGCTTCACGTGTAACAAAAAACATCCTGTTGTCCTTGGCTGACGACTTGCTTGCCTTCACACAGCCAACCGGGAGAAACCATGAACAACCGCCACCGCAACCACCGCCCGCGCAGCCAGGACTGTCCTGGCTCGGACGCGTTCGAAACCATCCGGAAGCTCATCAGCGCCTGCCCCCTCCAGGTCACCGAGGAGGAACTGGAGGCACCCGACGGACTGGGCCCAGCCTTCGACGTGCGCGAAACCCGCGACGCCATCATGGTCCAGGCCGANNCGGCCTTCGGAGGGAGGACGTGGAAATCCGTCTTTATGCCGACCGGCTGGTCATCGCCGGCAAGCGGGAGCCGGATCCTCTGATGGATGATGCCACCTACTACGCCCTGGAGCGCACCTTCGGGCCCTTCCGGCGGGCCTTTTCGCTGCCCTGCGGCGTGGACAGCAGCGCCTGGAGCGCCTCGGTCCAGGACGGCGTCCTCACGGTCAGCCTGCCCAAGTACGTGCCGCCCGTGAACCGCCCCTCACCCCATTCGAGTCATTGAGGAGCGGTCCGCGGAGGCAGGCTTCAGAAATGCCCGGTGAGGATGTGCACCAGGCCACCCGCCTGGTAGGTCACGACGTAGGAATCGCCGCTGGTGGCGTGGGTCGTGCCGGTGCCGGCGAACTGGGACCCCAGGGTCCAGGAACCTGCCCCCAGCGTCTGGCCCGGCTGCAGGGTGTAGGTGTAGGTCACGGCCGTGGCGGTGCTGGCGTGGGTCTGGGCGACGACGGAGCCCAGGGTGGTGTACATGCCCGCATAGCTCAGGCCCGCGCTCACCGCGACGGTCACGGTGACGTTGAGGTTCGTGATGGGGGCGGTGGAGGTGCCCTGGAGGTCGATCTCACCCCACCAGGGGCCGTTGGAGGGCACGACGGTCTTGAGGGTGAGGGGGTTGGCGCCGGGCGTGGGCGTCGGTGTGGGTGTGGGCGTGGGGGTCGGGGTCGGCGTTGGCGTCCCGCCGCTGCCGATGAAGGGCGCCTGCAGGGGGGCCAGCACGCTCTGCTTGGCCGGGATGACCGTGGTCCAGTCGTCCGCCAGGAGGCCGCCCGTGTCCCCGGAATCGGGGTTGAAGGACCAGAAGGTGAAGCTGAGGCCGTTGGTCCTGATGTAGGCGGCCAGGGTGGAGAACCACTGCTGGTCGGAGGTGGTCTGGAGGCGTGAGCCGAATTCGCCCAGGAGGACGGGGGCCGCACCGGTGCGCTGCAGGTACCCCCAGTTGGCGTCCCAGACGGCGGCCAGGTTGCCCGGGTAGCCTGACGCATTGAACCAGGGCTGGGCGTAGACGCTCGCGGGGTAGTCGTGGGCGGAATAGACCAGCTGGCCGGGCACGGAGAGCCGCACCGGATGGGCCGCCGCCCCGGCCAGGTCGCCGCCCCACCAGTAGGTGGATCCGCCATAGGCTTCCGTGCCTTCCACGAAGATCAGCAGCTGGGGGTTCACCGCGAGGATGGCGTTGCCGCAGCGCTGGGCCGCCAGCACCCAGTCGTTGGCGGTGCCGTCGCCCCAGGTGGCGGGGCCGTGGGGCTCGTTGTGCAGGTCGCAGCCGATGACGGTGTCATTGCCCTTGTAGCGCTGGGCGAGCATCTTCCAGTCGCTGATCCAGCGGCTTTCGGGGTAGGCCGCGGTGTACCACAGGGCGGACTGGCCGCCGCTGTCCGGGCGGTGGCGGTCCAGGATGATCTTGATGCCGCGGGCCTGGCAGCCGGCCACCAGCTTGTCCAGGATCTGCAGGCCCGTGAGGCCGGACATCTGGGGATTCTGGCTGTAGTCGATGCCGTTGGGCGTGCTGCCCGGGTCGAACAGCTGGTTGCAGTAGGGGACCCGGAGGCAGTTGTAGCCCTTGGCCTTGATCAGGTCCAGGTAGAAGTCCATGGCATGGGACCAGAGGCCGTGGGGGCAGTAGTTGGAGGTCTCCAGCCCGAACCAGTTGAGGCCCGTGAGCCGCACAGCCGTGCCCTTGGAATCCAGGATGCGGGACCCCGAGGTGTGCAGGTAGTTCTGGGCCGCCAGCGGCGGTGCTCCGACCGCGAAGCCGGCCAGCAAAAGGTATCTGAAAGCGGTGAAACGCATGCGTGCTCCTGAGCCCATTCTGTAAAGGAACCGCCCGGAGGGCCGCGAAAGGCGGTGCCGGGCGGTTCTTGGATGGCTCCCCGGAGGGTTTCGTTAATTCATTCTGCCGGTTGGACATGGCCGGGCAGCAGTCCACCCGGTTGTCGCGGACTCGGAGAATTCAACCCGATGGTACGGCGCTTTCACATCGCTCCGGATAATCAGGTCCGGAGGCTGCCATGTGCGAAACCAACGCCAAAGCCATTGATGTGGAAGGGGTGGCAGAGCCGGGTAAGCCCCTCTTCGTGCCATCGGAAGACGGAAATCTGGCAGAGGAAGGGGCATCCGGTGCCATGGATGTTGCCCTCACCATCGATCTGGACCGGGACCTCTTCGGCAGCATCCGGACGTTTGCCAAGGAGATCAATACCCCGCTTGCAGATGCCCTGGTGGGGCTGATCGAATCGGGGCTCATCCTGGCCCAGAAGAGGCTGGCCCTTGAGGCCTTTGACATGAACGGGTGCAGGAATTCCTAGTTCCTTGGTCTCCAGGGGGCGGTGCACAGCCTTGCCGCCCGCGTAACACATCCGAAACATGGCCATTGGAAACTTGAGGGATGTGGCGCCGGGGATTCACCTTCCTACTCAGGTTGCTCGGGAAGGGCCATTGGGCCCCTTTCCTGAAGGCCCTGTCCAACCAGGGACGACCGTCCCCGGTATTCTTTCCGCCGGAATTGATCGATCAGGGGTTCAGTTTTGCCCTCACGGGGATCACGAGCACCTTCGGATTCCAGGGGCATGCGGATTGGGCCCTGCCGTGGTGGGCCGAACAGCAGCTGCGCAGGGAATCACCCTCCTTCATACCCACGGGCGTGAATGTCCTGACCGTGAACCTCACCAACCGCAACTGGACATCCCTGGCCCTGCCTGGGGCGCCCTGGAAGGCCATGGTGGACGCATGCGGCATGGTCACCCCCAAGGCCTTTTCCTGGTCCTGGATGCCGGCTGTGGCCATGGGCGGCCGGACGTGGATTCCCTCGCGCCTGGATACGGACCAGGTGGACCAGGGGCTTCGCGATGGCTGGCAGAACCGCGTCGTCACACGCTTCAAGGCCGTGGAAGGACTGGCCTGGAGTTCCGAGGCCATGGCCTTTCGCCATGGGGGCCATGACTGGGTGCACTGGACCCACCGCCTCGCCTGGGCAGGGTCAGGGCCCGTGGAACTGACGTTCATGCTCGGCCTGCGCCCTTATAACGCCTTGACCCTGGGGCCCATCTTCCGCAGCCGGGTGAAACGGGGGCTCTGGAGTGTCAACCGGCAGGCCGCGATGGTTCTGGGCCGCCTTCCGGACGCTGTCGCTTTCGGGCGGGACCGGACGGACCCGCTTCTGGATCCGCCCCCGGAAGCATCGCAAGCCAGGAGCCGCAGCCGTCATGGCTGGCTGGGAGGGGCGGCCTATTGGCGGCTGAGGCTCGATCCCGGCCAGTGCTGGGAACTGGGGACCTTCATGCTGGTGCCCGCCAGGGCCGGAAGGCTGCGCTGGAGTGGCGTCGTGACGGAAGGCCTCGGGGAAGCCGCTGAAACCGAAGCCCAGGCCTGGGCCGAGCGAGGTGCTCCCCTTGGACTTCGCATGGCGGACCCTGGAATCAAAATGCTGGCCGCGGCCCTGGCGAGCCGCCTGTCCGTCTTCGACAACGGCAGTCACTTCGCACCGGGCGCTTTCTTCTACAACCATCATTGGCTCCGGGACAGTGTGTTCATCGCCACGGCCCATGATCTCTGGGCCATGCATGCGGCCGTGGTTGGCAAAGAGCGTGCCTGGCTCAGGACCCAGACCTGGAAGGGGGATTTCCGTTCCCATTCCGGCGAATGGGATGGGTCCGGAGAGACCTTGTTCTTCTGGTCCAACCATGGGCTGATGACGGGCGATGGGGGCTTCCTGGAACGGAACTGGCGGCGGCTGGGGAGATGCGCCCGGTGGATTGCCAGGACACGGCGGAAGGAGAAGGCCGCCGCTGCCGCCGGGTTGCTCCCCGCGGGACTTTCCGCCGAGCACTTCGGTCCCAACGACCACTACCTTTGGGATAATTTCTGGAGCCTGGCTGGGTTGGAAAGGTTCCTGCTGGCCATGTCACGGTGGCGGGACGCCCCGGCGGGGGCCCATCGGCTCATGGCGTGGTTGGAGGCTGAGGCGGCGATCTACCGGGCCGATCTCCAAAGTCACATCGCCCGGCTCACCCAGCGCGAAGGGGGACTGCTCCCCTCGTCCCCTTACCGGCACCCCGATGCCGCCTGCATCGGCACCCTGGTGGCCCTCAGTCCCCTGGACCTCGATCTGGGGCAGGCCCCGTGGGTTCGGTGCAATGCCGAGTTCCTGCTGAAACACTGGGCCCAGGATGGCTTCTTCTACCAGCCCATCATCCATACGGGTGGCAATGCCTACTTGACCGCCCAACTGGCCCGGGTTCTCCAATGCCTGGGAGACGGGCGGTGGCTGGACCTCCTGGAGGGGATCCGGGCCCATGCCTCACCCACCTGCTCCTGGCCTGAAGCCAGCCATCCCCGCACGGGCGGAGGCTGCATGGGGGATGGGGACCATGGCTGGGCTTGCGCCGAGGTGCTGTCGTTGATCCGCTTGGCCCTGGTGCGGGACCAGGCCGGGCAGGTCCTCCTGCTCCCCAACACGCCTGAAGGATGGTGGGCCAACGGTCCTCTGGCCTTGGTGGATGCCCCGACACTCGCCGGCCGTTTGACCTTTGAGCTGAGACCCGTGGGGCAGGGTGTCCACCTGCTGTCCTGGGACCTGGACCGCAGCGGGCTCCGTACGGGCTGGCCCCTGATTCTGGTCCTGCCGGACCAATGGCGGCCCGAAGGGGTATTCAAAGTCGCGGAGACGCCTTGGGGAGCGCCCGCCCTGGAACTGCCGGATACCGGCCGGATCCTTCTGAACAAGTAACCTGGAAATTACCCCCTCACCACATTCAGGGACCAATCGGCCAGGAGTATGGTGGCGTGTCGGAACCCACCCTCATCCCTGACCCCTCTTTCCGCGCCAGCCTGCTGCATAAGCTGGCAGGGCGCCTCGAGGCCAGCGTTCCTGATGGGGAATGCCTGCGCATCGACCTCCATTGCCACGACAAGCATTCCGATGTTCCGGACGAGTTGTGGGGGAGGATCCTGCGTCTTCCGGAATCCTGGGTGGAGCCCCGCAGGCTGCACAAGCTTCTCCGCAAGCGGGGCGCCACGGCCTGGACGGTCACCAACCACAACAACGCCCGGTCCTGCTGGGAACTCGCCGAACGGGGCAAGGACGTCCTCAGCGCGGCGGAGTGGACCTGCCAGTTTCCGGAGTATGACCTCGCCATCCATGTACTGGTCTATGGCTTCACGCCAGAACAGGAACCGGAGCTGGATCGCCTGCGCAGGGATATCTACGCGTTCCTCCGGTACTGCCGAAAGCACGACCTGCCGGTCATCCAGCCCCACCCGCTCTATTTCTACACGCGGGAGCATCAACCCCCCCTGGAGGTTTTCGAGAAATTCGCGCTGCTGTTCGAGCGGTTTGAGGTCTTCAACGGCCAGCGGGATCCCTGGCAGAACCTCCTGGCCTGGGAGTGGGTCGCTGCCATGGATCCGGAGCGCTTGCGGGGTTATGCGCGCAAACATGCCCTCGACCCCTTCGAGTTCTGCGCCGATCCCTGGAACAAGGCGCTTGCCGGGGGATCCGATGACCACTTTGGCGTCTTCGCGGGTTTGACGGGCACATGGCTGCGGGTGCCGGGGCTGGCCGAACGCCTGAAGGACGGGGAACAGCCGTCGGAATTGGCGCTTGAGGCACTTCGCGCCAAACGGATGGGCCCTTTCGGCAAGGCCGTGGGGCAGGAGAACCTGACCGGCGCCTTCCTGGACTTCTTCGCCGAGGCGGCCGTCAAATTCGAGGACCCGGGGCTCCTGCGCATCCTTCTCCACAAGGGGGAAACCTCCGACAAGACCTGGTGCCTGGGCGTGGCCAACGGGCTTGCGGAGTTGCGCCGGCACACCTACACGATGCGCTTCCTCAAGGCCTGGCACGCCAGCCTCCAGGGCGAAAAGCCTGGTGTCATGCTCAAACTGACCGTCAAGGAGGACTACAAGGACTTCCTGAAGCACCTTGGGCATATCGCAAAGGTCGTGCGCAAGCACCCCGAGGACCTGCCGGAAACGCTTCGCGATGCCCTGTCGGACATGTTCCGGGGAATGATGAAGCTGATGCTCGCCCGGGCCCGCAAAGGCCTCGCGCCCCTGGCTGCGAGGTGGGAAGCCGAGGGCGAGGGCCGTGGGGTGGGCCTCGGCAACTGGATCGAGCACCTGGAGGTGCCGAGCCATTTCCGGTCCCTTCTCGGCAACGAACGCCTGAAGAAGCCCCAGTCCATGAGCGCCGTGCAGGTTTCCGCCGTCCTTGACGACCTGACCTTCCCCACGCTCATGGCCACCCTGTTGGCGGGCGCCTCCGGGGTCGCCGCCCATCACCTGCACGGGGGCCGGGACTTGATGAACGGTCTGGCCGCGGACCTGGGGGCGACCCAGCATCCCCAGCGGGTGCTGTGGCTGACGGACACGTTTCTCGATGGCAACGGCGTATCCAGCGCGCTCCAATCCGTCCTGGCGGAAGTGCGCAGGCGTGACCTGCCCGTGGATTTCCTCATCTGCCACGGGGAGCAAGCGCCCGGGGATCACCTGCAGGTGGTCAGACCCCTGGAAGCCTTCACCGTGCCCGGGTTCGGAGAGCAGCCCATCCGCCTTCCGGACCTGCTGGAGGTGCTGCGCCTTGTGGAAGCCGAGGGGTACGACCGGCTCATCGTCTCCACGGAAGGTGTCATGGGCTGGGTGGGGCTCTTCCTCAAACATGCCCTCCGGGTCCCCGCGCACTTCTTCATGCACACGGACTGGCTGGAATTCCTGGTGCACAATTCCGACCTGGATCAGCAGGGGCTTGACCGGGCGCGCCGTCTGCTTAGGTGGTTCTACCGGCACTGGGACGGCCTGTTCGTCCTCAACCGGCAGCATCTGGAATGGCTCGCGGGAAGCGCCATGGACATTCCACGGGAATCCCTACACCTCACCGCCCACTGGGCGGCTCCCGAGTATGGTCCGGGAACGGAAGCCGGCCCGGCCGTGCCCTCGGGGGTTGACCCAAGCCGGCCTGTCCTACTGTATGTCGGACGCCTGTCGGAAGAGAAGGGGGTCCTCGACGTGGTGGCAGCTTGGCGTCAGGTCCTCCTCGAGGTCCCGAACGCGCAACTGGTGATTGCGGGCCAGGGGCCGGCAGAAGGCCGGTTGAGGACCCTGGCGCCGGAAGCCCACTTCCCGGGCTGGGTGGACCGGGTGACCCTCGCCGGATGGTACCGGGCCAGCACCCTGCTGCTCTTCCCCTCACGCTTCGACACCTTCGGGTGTGCTGTCCTGGAGGCCCTGAGCTGCGGGCTGCCGGTGGCGTGCTACCCGGTAAAAGGGCCTGCGGACTTGATCCAGGAGGGTTTGAATGGCCTCGTGTGCTCGGATGCCCTGGATATGGGCCAGCGCGTGGCCGCCTACCTGAAGCTCCCCGCCGGGGACCAGGAAGCCTATCGGAGCCAAGCCCTGGCGAGGGCAGGGCAATACCGGGCGGATGCGATCATGGACGACATGCTGCGCGTGATGGGGCTGGGCTAGCCGCTCAAACGCCGTCTCAGAGACCGACGGCGGTTCCCACCGGGTTGCCCCCGCGCCGCTCCACGAATAGGGATGAACCGGCCACCAGCTTGGCTTCCTTCTTCGCCACGGCGGCTGCCGCGGAGATGTCGGGGTGGCCGTGGAACATGCCCGGCTGGCAAAGCACGGCACCCAGGGATAGCGAGAAGATCGGATGAAGAACGGCCCGGCGCAGGCGGTCCTCCCCCGGGTAGCTGCCCTTCGCCAGCACCTCGGCATCGAAGAACCGCCCCCTCCCCGCGTCGAAGGCGCCCAGGATGGCCCGGCATCTCCGTTCCCAATCGGTGCTCCGGAAAACCAGCATGAAATCATCGCCGCCGATGTGGCCGACGAAGTCGCGGTCCAGTTCGCAGAAGGAGGCCAGCAGTTCCCCCGTCCACTGAATGACCTCATCGCCCCTGTGGTAGCCGTGGACATCGTTGTAGGGCTTGAAATGGTCCAGGTCACAGTGGCAAGCCACGAAGGGAAGCCCCTGCCGGACCCGCTCCTCGAGAAGTTCGTTGATCGGGACGTTGCCCGGGAGCCCGGTGAGGGGGTTGGCGTGGCGCGCCGCCTGGATCTGCATGTGGGTGATCTCCCGCATGAGGTCGTGGCCGCTGCCCATGCCCGCGTAGTGCCCGTCGCGGGTGAGGATGTAGCCATTCAGGATGTGGCGCGGATCCGACTCGACGATGAGCCGGCTCACCTCGTGCAGGCTCGTGCGGTGGTCGAGGACCAGGATATTGCGGTCCATGAGGGCTTCCACCGGGCGTTTGCCCAGAATTTCCCGGGAGAAGGGCCGGAACATGACATCCGTGAAGACGTGGCGGTTGATCAATCCCAGGGGAATCCCGTCGGCCACCACGGGCAGGGACTGGACCTCCCGTTCTTCCTGGAACCGCTTCTCGACCCTCCAGTTGGGGGTTCCGGGTTCCACCGGCGTGACCTCCACCATGAGTCTGGCCGCGGTGGAGGACGTGTCCCGGATCCCCCCGGCATCATTCAGTCTGGTCATGCTCCGTGTCGACAGGGCGGGGGGGAGGCCATCGTGGGGCTGCGGGCCGGGGCGTCCCAACAGGTAGCCCTGGCCGAAATCCAGGCCGAGATCCCGGATCACCTGGAGATCGGCCTCCAGCTCAATGCCCTCGGCGATGACCCGGGCCCCGGTCTTGGCGGCGATGTCGCACAGGGACCGCAGGAACTGGAGCTTGACGGGGTCACGGCTGACCCCCTGGATGAAGTGCATGTCGACCTTCACGTATTCCGGCCGCAGTTCCGACCAGAGCCGGAGGCTGGAGAAACCTTCGCCCAGATCGTCCAGGGCGATGGCGAAGCCCAGGCGCCGGAACGTCTGGATCGCCTTGATGAGGATTCCGAGGTCGTGGATGGGAAGCGCTTCCGTGAGTTCGATGACGATCCGTTCGGGAGGCAGGCCCAGTTCGGCCAGACGTTCCATGGGCACCATGGAAGCGCTCGCCGCCATGGCCAGGCTCGCCGGGCTCAGGTTTAGGAACAGTTTCTGGGGAAGCTCACTGGCCGCATAGGCCCGCACCAGGGACCGGCAGCAGGCGACCTCCAGGTCGAAGAGTTGATGGGTCATGCCGGCCACCTTGAACAGGCTGGCTGGGGAATGCAGAAGGGTATCGGAGGGGCCCCTGATCAGGCCTTCGAAGGCGTGGACGGGGCCTTTGCGCAGATCGAAGATCGGCTGGAAATGGGGTTTGAGCCGGTCCTCCACGAGAATGGTCCGGAGAGCCTCGCCCAGGTGGGCCAACCGGTCGTCAGCTCGTTTGTTTGGGTGAAGGGCAGCCGTGTACCTGCCGAGACTCGCCCGGCGTCCCGTGCGTGGGGCAGCAAGGAGCGGCGTCATCATAGGACCCTGGCAATCTTTAACAAGGCGTCGGTGAGGGTGATGCCTGAGGCGGCAACGTTGCGCGAATGGACCAGGATGACCGGTTTGCCGTTCTCCCTGATGACCGCGATGCCCGCCCCGGCGCGGAGCATTTCCCGGTCGCCGGTCACCACCAGCTTACCTTCGCCCAGGTAGGCCTTCAGTTGGTCCTCGTTGGCGGCCCAGGCCACCGGAGATTTGGCATCGGGCGAAAGGCCGCCCTTCTTCAGCTGGATGGAAAGGTCCATGTCCCGGCAGGCGACACGTCCAGGCGCGCCCACGCTGGCCGCGATGACCTTGAGGAAGTTTGCGAGCTCTCCAGCGGGCACGCGTCCCGCCCCCGTCACGGCGACCGGGAGCAGGAGAACGGAAGGGAAGAGGACATGCATGCGATCACCCCCACTCAGGGTGATCGACCTACCCTACGAAACCATGCCGGGGAGGTTGTGTTCCTGTAAATCCTGTCCGGGGTCAGCGCACAAACAGCGGGTGGATGAGGCGGCACGTCCCATAGGCGATGGCGAAACTGCAAGGAATCGTCAGGACCCATGCCACGAAGATGTTGCCGGCCACGCCCCAGCGCACCACATTGGCGTTCATGCTGGCGCCCACGCCCATGATGGCGCCGGTGATCGAGTGGGTGGTGGAGACGGGGATGCCCAGGTGGGCGGTGGTGAACAGCACCATGGCCGCGGCGGTTTCCGCTGCGAAGCCGTGGATGGGGCGGAGCTTGACGATGCGGCTGCCCATGGTCTTGATGATCCGCCACCCTCCGCTGGCGGTGCCGAAGGCCATCATGCTGGCGCACCCGAGCTTGACCCAGAGCGGTACCGCCACCTGATGGCCCGGTACGATCGCCAACCGGCCGTAGATGATGAGGGCCAGGCAGATCACGCCCATGGCCTTCTGGGCGTCGTTCTGGCCATGGGTGAAGGCCATGGCGCTGGCGGAGACCAGCTGGAGCTTCCGGAACACCACGTTGATCTTCCGCCCCGAGAAGTGCCGGCACACCCATTGGATGATGATGATCAGAACCATGCCCATGATGAAGCCCAGCATGGGCGAGACGAAGATGAAGATGGTGATCTCTTCGAGCTTGGACATGTGCAGGGCCTTGAAGCCGGCATGGGCCACCACGGCCCCGGCCAGGCCGCCCATGAGGGTATGGCTGGTGCTGGAGGGGATGCCGAAGTACCAGGTGCCCAGGTCCCACAGGATGGCGGCGGTCAGGGCGGCGATGATCACTTCCGGGACCACGAACTGGGTCTCGGCGATGCCCTTGGCGATGGTGGTGGCCACGTGGGTGCCCAGCAGCGCGCCGCCGAAGTTCAGGAAGGCGGCCATGATGATGGCGTTGCGCGCGGACATGACGCCGGTGGAGACGACCGTGGCGATGGCGTTGGCCGTGTCGTGGAAGCCGTTGATGTAGTCGATCGCCCACGACATGAGGACGATGAGGATCAGGACGAGCGGAATGGTCATCATGGGCTGGCCCGGATCAGGCGTTGCGCATGACGGTCGAGCTCACGACCTTCGAGACCAGTTCGATGCGGTCCGTGGCGTCCTCCAGGAGACTCAGGATCTCCTTCCATTTGATCAGTTCGATCGGATCCTTCGGGTTCTCGAAAATCTCGGCCAGGGCCGCGTGGAACACGGCATCGGCCTGGTTCTCCAGTTCGTTGCAGTACTGGATGCGCTTGCTGATGCCCTTGCCGTCGGCCATGTTGCGGAGGTGGTGGATGAGGGGCTTGATCTCCTCGGCGCCGGCGACGATCAGCCGACCCAGTTCCACAGCCGTGGGCATGACGGTGGTGATCTTGTAGAGCACCAGCCGCTCGCACACGCCGTCCAGGCAATCCACCACGTCATCCAGCGCGTGGGCCAGGTGGAGGATGTCCTCCCGTTCGATGGGGGTTACGAAGGTGCGGTTGAGGCGGTCCACGATCTCATGGGTGAGCTCGTCGCCCACATGCTCGAGATCCTTCATCTTGCGGCGCATGCCGGCCCATTCCGCGGAGGTCTGCCGGGACTTGAACTCGGCCTCGAAATGCTTGGCGGAGTCCAGCAGGTTTCCGGCCGATGCCTCCAGGAGGTCGAAAAAGACCATTTCCCGAGGTTTCAACCAGGCGATGAGGGAGTTCATGGACATTGGGGCTCCTGAATGACCAAACCCCTCTATTGTGACCGGGGCAGAGGCTGCCACCTAGCCTCAATGGTCACAGATCCATCGCCGGGCCGTTTTTTACCGACCGGGGGATTCAACCGTCGACACTTCCCATGCGATAGCCGACACCCACGACCGTCTCGATGAGCGGTGCGGCTTCGCCGAGCTTCGAACGCACCCGGCGCACGTGGGCATCGATGGTCCGGCTTTCGCCGAGGTATTCGAGGCCCCACACCTGCTGGAGGATCTTCTCGCGGCTCAGGACCCGCCGGGGGTTCTGGAGGAAGTAGGCGAGGAGCTCGAACTCGCGCCGGGTCAGGTCCATGGCCTCGCCGTTGACCCGGGCCGTGTGCATGTCGAGGTCCACGGTGATGGGGCCGAAGGCCAGCTGCTGGTTCCGGACGGCCGGATCGATGAAGGCGGCCCGGCGGAGGATGGCGCGGATCCGGGCCACCAGCTCCCGGGTGGAGAAGGGCTTNNTAGTCGTCGGCCCCGAGTTCCAGCCCGAGGACTCGGTCGATCTCCTCGTTGCGGGCCGTGACCAGGACCACCGGCAGTGTCCGGTAGTTGCTGTCGGCCCGGATGGCACGGAGGACCTCAAGCCCGTCCACGTCGGGAAGCGTAAGGTCGAGCAGGGCTACGTCAACCCGGGCTACCGGACTGGAGGAAGACTGGGCGATGAACTTGAGGGCTTCCCTCCCCATTCCGAAGGCACTGAGCGTGAATCCTTCACGCTTGAGATGATCCTCCAACCCTGCGCGGATCTCTGCATCGTCTTCGAGTAGGAGGAGGTGGGGCATCAGGGCTCCGTCGGGTTTTCCGGTGGGGGCTGCAGGTAGGGGTGCTTGACGCTCACGCCCCCGATGATGAAAAGCACTTCTTCGGCAATATTAGTTGCCTGATCGGCGATCCGCTCCCAGTTTTTTAGGACGATGATCAAGTGGCTCGCCCGTTCAATGGATAGGGGATCGTTCAGCATGATCCGGAGAAGGTCCCGGTTGATCGCCACGTAAAGGCTATCCACGGAGTCATCATCCTGGATCACCGCCCTGGCCATGTCGGCATCCCCGTTCACGAAGGCATCCACCGCCCTCCGGACCATGGAAAGGGTTTCCTCCCCCAGTCGGCGCAGCGAATCCCCCATGTCCAGGAGGGGCAGGGGGTTGAGGATGAGGGACCGGCGGGCGATGTTGGTGCAGTGGTCGCCGATCCGCTCGAGTTCGGGCACGATCTTCAGCGTCGACGCGATGAGCCGGAGGTCCGAGGCGAAGGGGGCCCGGAGGGCGAGGAGGTCGATGCAGGCCTGGTCCAGGCGCAACTCCAACTCATCCACACCTTTGTCCAGTTCGGAGACGCGACGGGCCTTGGCATCGCTGCGCTCCATAAGTGCTTCCTGGGTTAGGGTGAGCATCTCCTCCACCTGCCCGGCCATGGCCAGGAGGCTGAATTTGAGGTCCCTGAGTTCATTATCGAAGTGGCGTGCCATCAACCAAATCTCCCACTGATGTAATCCTCCGTCATTCGCACCCGGGGGTTGGTGAACAGCATCTCGGTCAGGCCAGTTTCGATCAGCTTACCCATCCAGAAGAATGCCGTAAAGTCGCTGACCCGGGCCGCCTGCTGCATGTTGTGCGTGACGATCACGATGGTGAAGTCCCGCTTCAGCTCGAAAATCAGCTCCTCGATGCGGGAGGTGGCCAGAGGATCCAGGGCGGAGCAGGGCTCGTCCATGAGGAGGACTTCGGGCCGCACCGCCAGGGCCCGGGCGATGCAGAGCCGCTGCTGCTGGCCGCCGGAAAGCCCGAGGCCGCTGTCCTTGAGCCTGTCCTTGACCTCGTCCCAGAGGCCGGAGGAGATGAGGCTGCGTTCCACGGCTTCATCCAGGATGTTCTTGTCCTTGACTCCCTGGATCCGGAGCCCGTAGGCCACGTTCTCATAAATGCTCTTAGGGAATGGGTTGGACTTCTGGAAGACCATTCCCATGCGTTTGCGGAGGGTTATGACGTCGACGCCCGGGGCATAGAGATCATCCTCCCCGATGGTCACGCGGCCTTCGACCCGGACGTTTCCGATGAGGTCGTTCATGCGGTTGAGGCAGCGCAGCAGCGTGCTCTTGCCGCATCCGGAGGGACCGATGAGCGACATGACGGAATGCTCGCGGACTTCCAGGTTGATGCCGTGGAGGGCCTGCTTCTCCCCGTAGAAGAGGTTGAGGTCCTGGATGCCGATGAGGGGCGGGGCGGTGAGGACGGTGGCGTCGGTGAGCGGGATGCCGCCGGGCCGCGGGGCCATGGTCTGGGCCGGGCGGGGCTCGGCCTGGACCGGCATCAGCGCCTCCGGCTCCGGGACCGTGGGGTTGGGGTCAAATTCCGTCATGGCTTCTCCGGCGGGCATCAGAAGGCTCCTCCGCCCAAACGGGCTCGGAGGCGATTGCGCAGGCGCAGGGCGAACAGGTTGAGGACCACCACCACCAGGAGGAGCAGCAACGCGGTCATGAAGACCATCGGCTTGGCGGCCTCGCTGTTGGGGCTCTGGAATCCCACGTCATAGATATGGAAACCCAAGTGCATGAATTTGCGATCCAGGTGGAGGAAGGGGAAGGTGCCGTCTAGAGGCATGGACGGGGCCAATTTGACCACACCCGTGAGCATGAGCGGAGCCACTTCGCCCGCTCCGCGGGCCATGGCCAGGATCAGCCCCGTGAGGATGCCCGGCATGGCGCCCGGGATGACGACATTCCAGAGGGTCTGCCAGCGCGTGGCCCCCAGGGCGAGGCTGGCTTCCCGCTGGGAGCGGGGAACGGCCGCCAGGGCCTCCTCGGTGGCCACGATGACCACGGGCACCGTGAGCAGGGCAAGGGTGAGGGCGGCCCAGAGGATTCCCCCCGTACCAAAGGTCGGGGCCGGGAGCTTGGCGGAGAAGAAGATCTGATCGATGGTTCCGCCTACGAGGTAGACGAAGAACCCCAGGCCGAACACGCCGAAGACGATGGAGGGGACGCCGGCCAGATTGTTGACGGCGATGCGCAGGGCGCGGAGGAGCCATCCCTGGCGGGCGTATTCCCGCATGTAGAGGGCTGCCATGACTCCCAGGGGCACCACCAGGACCGACATGATCAGGACCATCATCACCGTGCCGAAGATGGCCGGGAAGATTCCGCCTTCGGTGTTGGATTCCCGCGGATCATCGGCAATGAATTCCCAGAGCCGGGAGAGGTAGGCCCCGGTCTTGCCGAAGGCCCCCAGGGCATTGGACGGCACCACCCGGACCACGGAGGCCAGGGGGATCGTCTTGGTCTGGCCATCGGCGGCCTCCAGGGTAACGGTCACCGCAGCTGCCTGATTCCTCAGGACTTCCAGGCGGGCCTGGGTCGCTTCGTAGGTCTCCTGCAGCGCCTTGACCCTGGCTTCCAGGGCGGGCCGGCCTGCAGGCGGGGTTCCGTTCAGTTCAAGGCGCAGGTCTTCGATCTGCCGGTTCAAGGCGCCGACCTCGTTGCGATCGAGGCTGCGGATGTGCTTGCTGAGGGTCATAGCGGCCGGCCGTAGGCGGCGCAGGGCCTCCTGAGGGTCGCCCTGGACGATCTGGCCATCCTTCTCGACCCTCTGGATTCTCCCGATGAAAGGTCCGTATTCGAGGCGCTCCACCACGACCGCATCCAAGGGCTTGGTCATTTCCTTGAGTTCGCTGCGGGGAATCCAGCGGTAATCCTGGCCGAAGAGGTCGCGGTTGGCCACGTGGAACTGGACCTGGTCCGGTTCTTCGCCGGTGATCTCGCCGAGGACGGGCCCCTCGGGGGTCACGACGCGCACGATGGCGCCCGGCCAGAAGAAGCCGAGGCCCTTGGCCCCGATATAGCCGATGAGGCCGAAAATCATGAGGAGGGAGAAGGCCAGGGCCGCTCCGGAGAACCAGATCAGGGCGCTGCCCCTCCTCCACCATTCGCGGATATTGGCCATCAGAAGGACTCGTAGCGTTTGCGCAGGTGCTGGCGAACCAGCTCCGCGGCGGTGTTGAGGAGGAAGGTCAGGCAGAACAGGAGCGCCGCCGTGAAGAACAGCAGGCGGTAGAGACTGCCGTGCACCGGGGCCTCGGGGGTCTCCACGGCGATGTTGGCGGCCAGGGTGCGCATGCCATTGAACGGACTCCAGTCCATCACGGGGGTATTGCCCGTGGCCATGAGGACGATCATGGTCTCACCGATGGCCCGGCCCAGGCCCACCATCACGGCGGAGAAGATGCCGGGGCTCGCGGTGGGCAGCACCACCCGCCACGCGGTCTGCCACGGGCTTGCCCCGCAGGCCAAGCTGGCCGAGGACAGCGACTTGGGCACCGCGGACAGGGCGTCCTCGCTGATGGTGAAGATAATGGGGATCACGGCGAAGCCCATGGCGAAACCCACCACAAGGCTGTTGCGCTGGTCATAGGTGAGGCCGTGGGAGTGCAGAAGCCAGCCCCGGAAATCACCGCCCAGGAAGGTGCGCTCGAAGGCCGGACCGAAGGCGGAAGCCAGGGCCAGGCCGCCCAGGAGGAGGGGCACGACCCAGAGCACTTCCCAGCCCGTGCCCCAGCCCAGACGGATCCTGCGGGGGAGCTTGCGCCACAGGGGGAAGAGGGCCAGCGCCAGGATGAGGGTCGCCGCGGGGAAGAGGAGCACCTTCATGGCGGAGCGCTCGAACAGGGGCGCCAGGACCAGGCCCGCCAGGAACCCCAGCACCACGGAGGGCAGGGCGGCCATGATCTCGATGAGGGGCTTGATGGTGTCCCGGAGCCGTGGGGTGGCGAACTGGCTGGTGTACAGGGCCCCGAGGATGGCCAGGGGAAGGGCGAAGATCATGGCGTAGAAGGTGCCCTTGATGGTCCCGAACACCAGGGGGACCAGGCTCAGCTTGGGCTCGAAATCATCCGTGCCGCCGCTGCTCTGCCAGACGTAGTCGGGCTTGGGGTAGCTTTCGTAATGGACCTTGCCCCAGAGAATCTTGGCGCTGATCTCGGGGTGCGGGGCGTCCAGGGTCCAGCTCCGGAGATCGCCTCGGGCGTCCACGGCGAAGATCCGGTCGCCTCGTGCGGAAAGGGACCCGGCCCGGAGGTCCGGAACCACCGCCTCGAAGAGCCGGCTCTCGGTGGTGAGGTGGTCCACGGCCAGCCGGTCGCTGGACCACACCAGGAAGCGCTTATCGCGCTGGGAGGCCATGAAGCCCGCCACGGGGCCATTCATGGACTGGAATTGGTGGAAGATCTGGAGCGTAGTTTGGCCGTCCTGCCGGAGCATCTGGAGGGCCTTGAGGGTGCCCTTCTCCCCGCCGGCGAGGAGGGATGTCTGACCCAGGACGAATCCCAGCGCGGTGACCGGTTCGCCGAAAGCCGCCGTGGCCTCAACCCGGGGCAGTCCGCCCAGGTTGACCGCGAGGATGGTCCCCTGCGTGGTACCCACGAACAAGGTGGTCCCGTCCGCGCTCCAAAGGGCGCACCGGGGCGACTCGCCGCCCGGCATGTCGACGGTCTTCCAGGAAAGGGGCGTCTGGGCCTCTTCCTCGGTTTCGGACCAGTTCAGCCTCCCCTTGGCGTCCTTGGCCACGAGCCGCCAGGTGCTGGAGGCGGCGATGCCGGAGGCGGGGAGGGACCGGGCCTGGAGAAGGGTGATCGTTTCTGATGGGATCCCCCCTTTCCAGACCGGTTGCGCGTTCCAGAGGCCCGGATCCGTGGTTTCCGCGGGTTTGTCCCACTGCATTTCGCAGAAGAAGATCCGCCCATCGGCGCCCTGGGCGGCGAAATGCCCCTGGGAGCTGGCGGCGGTGACGGAGGTCCAGGGAAGGGCGGGCCCCCCGGGGGGGAGGACCAGGGATCTGCCGGCGATGGTGGCCGTGAGGCCACGGCCGGCGTCCAGGGTGGCGAGGGCCGTTCCGGTCTCGTCCGCCAGGAGGGCGGCGCAGGGCGCCAGGCGCACCGGAGCGCTTTCGCGGCTCCGGGGCGCCCGGAAGAGCGGATAGGCTTCCTTGCCGATGAAGATGAGGATTCCGAGCACGGCCGCGATGATGGTCATCCCGCCCAGGGTGATCACCCGGCCCATGAACCGGTCCAGGCGCTTGGCCCTGTTCAGGATGGTGGTGACGCTTCGCATGCCGCTCCGATTCCTGGGACTACTTGAGGGTGGCGTGCTGCTCGTCCGCCATNNTCACCACGATTTCCTGTCCTTCCTTGCTCAGGACGAACCTGAGGAATTCGCGGACCATGGGGTCGAGGCCGCCCTTGGGGTTGGGGTTGAAGTAGATGTAGAGGCTGCGGGCCAGGGGGTACTTGCCGTTCAGGGCGTTCTCGTAGGTGGCTTCAAAGGCCTTGCCCTCGTTCTTGCTGGGGTCCGACAGGGGCACGGCGCGCACTTCAGAGGTCTTGTAGCCGATGCCGGAGTAGCCGATGGCGAACTTGTCGGTGCCCACGCTCTGAACCACGGAGCTGGATCCGGGCTGTTCCTTCACGGTGTCCCGGAAGTCGCCCTTCTGGAGGGCGTGCTCCTTGAAGTAGCCGTAGGTGCCCGAAGCGCTGTTGCGGCCGTAAAGGGAGATGGGGCGGGCGGCCCATTCACCCTTGACGCCCAGGTCGCCCCAGGTGTTGATTTCGGGAGAACCGCTCTTGCGGGTCTTGGAGAAGATGCCGTCCAGCTGAACCACGGAGAGTGAGGGGATCTTGTTGCTCTTGTGGACGAAGACGCCCAGGGTGTCGATGGCCACGGCGACCCGGGCCGGCTTGTAGCCGTATTTCTTCACGAACTGGTCGATCTCCTCGGCCTTCATCTCCCGGCTCATGGGGCCCAGCTGGGAGGTGCCGGCGATGAGGGCCGGCGGGGCGGTGCCCGAACCCTTGCCTTCGACCTGGATCTTGACGCCGGGATACTTCGCCTTGAACGACTCGACCCAGTAGGTCATGAGGTTGTTCAAGCTGTCGCTGCCCACCGAGTTGAGGGTCCCGGTCACGCCGGCGACCTTCTTGTAGGCCGGCAGCTTTGGATCCACCTTGACGGCCTTCTGGGCGGCCAGGGGGGCACCCAGCACCAGTGCCGCGATCAACGTGAGGGATTTCAACATGGAAGGCTCCTTGTCAGATGTCTCAGCTTCCTCCGACGCCTTGCCTATCCTGAGACGCCCATGTGAATTCCCTGTAAACAGTGGCACTTTTGGCTATTTCAGGCTCCAAGGCGAACAATTTACCAGCTTTAGCCCATTGGCCCCTTGCTAAGGCCCCACCCCGATGGGACAATGCCGGTAGCCAAGGCCGGCCGGACCTGATCCCGCGTCACTTTGGCATTTCCCAATCCGGGACGGTCCGCAAGGATCAGAGACCCTCCCACCTCTTTCCCATCCATCCCATTCTTAAAATCCCATCAACCCAATCTGTATAGCCCCACCGCCTTATCGAAGGCTCGGGGTCTATCGCGAGGAGAATCGGTTTGCCCAGAAAAACCATGCTTATCAATGCCACGGACTCGGAAGAGATCCGTGTGGCCACGCTTGTGGACGGCGTCCTTTCGGACTTCGACATCGAGTTCGTCCATAACGAGAAGATCAAGGGAAACATCTACAAGGCCAAGGTCGTGCGGGTGGACCAGAGCCTCCAGGCCGCCTTCATCCACTACGGTGGCCAGAAGAACGGTTTCCTGCCCATCGGCGAGCTGCCCAAGGACCTGGTGAGCCCCGACGGCCGCCGGGGCCGCATCCAGGACCTGCTGAACCGGGACCAGGAGATCATGGTCCAGGCCGTGCGCGAGGAACTGGGTTCCAAGGGCGCCATGATGACCGCCCAGATCTCCCTGCCGGGCCGCTACCTGGTGCTCACGCCGGGCAACCCCACCAACGGCATCAGCCGCAAGATCGAGAGCCGGGAGGAGCGCGAGCACTTCAAGCGCCTCATCGACGAGCTGGAGATCCCCCGGTCCTTCGGCGTCATCGTGCGCACCGCTTCCCTGGGCGTGACCAAGGAGGACTTCCAGCGCGACCTGGACTACCTCCTGGACACCTACAAGGAGGTCCAGAACCGCTACAAGCACCGCCAGGGCGCGGGGCTCGTGTGGCAGGAGGACGACGTGGTCACCCGCACCCTGCGGGACGGCTTCACCAAGGACGTCGAGGAAGTGCACATCGACGACCTGGAGACCTTCCACGCCGCCCAGGGGTTCTTCAAGCGCACCATGCCCCAGCACCTGGGCGTGCTCAAGCACTACATCGGCAAGAAGCCCCTGTTCTCCAAGTTCTCCACCGAGGAGCAGATCGACCGCGTCTACGGGCGCAAGGTGCCCCTGCCTTCCGGCGGCGCGCTGGTCATCGACCAGACCGAGGCCCTGGTGGCCATCGACGTGAACTCCGGCAAGACCACCGCCGACAACGTCGAGGACATGGCCTTCAAGACCAACATGGAGGCCGCCGAGGAAGCTGCCCGCCAGCTCCGCCTGCGGGATCTGGCCGGCCTGGTGGTCATCGACTTCATCGACATGAAGCGCGAGGGCAACAACCGCGCCGTCATGGAACGCCTCGTGGAATGCCTGGAAGAAGACAAGGCCCGCATGGAGGTCGGCAAGATCAACCGCTTCGGCGTGCTGGTCATGACCCGCCAGCGCCTGCGGCCCTCCCTGCAGAACGTCACCCACGAGAACTGCCCCACCTGCCAGGGCACCGGCAAGGTCAAGAGCATGGAAGCCCTGGTCCTCAGCGTGGTGCGCCGCATCAAGGGCATCCTGAGCCGGGACGCCATCGCCGAGATCCGCGTCAAGCTCATGCCCGCCATCGCGCTGGCCGTGCTCAACCAGAAGCGCAAGGACCTGGTGGCCCTGGAAGACACCCACGATTCCCGCATCGTGATCATCGCCGATCCCGAGATCCCCTTCGGCGAGATGGCCGCGGAGATCGAACGGGCCGAGGAGGAGCCCGCCGAGAAGGCTCCCGCCCGCGCTCCCGAGCGCCGGTTGGACCATGAGGACGAGACCGTGGTCCTGGGTGGGGACAGCCCCATCTCCTTCGACAAGGCCCTGGGCGAGGAGCCCGCCAAGAAGCCCGCCCGCGCCCCCCGGGAGACCCCCCGTGAGCCGGAAGCCCAGCC
>DBME01000031.1 GCA_002298155.1 Holophagaceae bacterium UBA706
GCGTGTTCGCGGACCGCTGCGACCGCGTGGGGGAGGAGTGCCGCACCCTTCCCCTGGCCTGGTTCGACGGGGAGGGCGGCCGCGGCCACGCCTGCTTCCATCCCCACGGGGAGGATCCCGCATGAGCCCGCTCCTGGAGGCAAGGGACCTCTGCAAATCCTTCCCCGTTCCCGGTTCCAAGGCGCGCCACCTGGTGCTGCGGGGCATCTCCCTGGTCCTTGACGAGGGCCGTTCCGTGGGGCTGGTGGGCGAGAGCGGCTCGGGCAAATCCACCCTGGGCAGGCTGCTGCTGGGGCTGGACCGGCCGGATTCCGGCGAGGTGCTGTACCGGGGCGCCCCGCTGGCGCCCTATCCCTCCCCGGAATGGCGGGGCCTGCGCCGGCGCATGCAGCCGGTGTACCAGGACCCCTCGTCGGTGCTCGACCCGCGCTGGACCGTGCGGGAGACCCTGGAGGAGCCGCTGCGCATCCATCAGCCCGGACTCTCCTCCACCCAGCGGGGGGACCGGGTCCGCGATCTCCTGGACCAGGTGGGGCTGGATGGCGCCACCGGTGCGCGCCTTCCGTCGGAACTGAGCGGCGGGCAGAAGCAGCGGGTGGTCATCGCCCGGGCGCTATCGCTCGAACCGGAGATCCTCTTCGCGGACGAGCCGGTGTCGGCCCTGGACATCTCCGTGCAGGCGCAGATCCTCAACCTGCTTCTGGAGATCCGGTCCCGGCGCAGCCTGGCGATGATCTTCGTGTCCCACAACATCGACGTGGTGCGGCACATGACGGAGGAGACCCTCGTGCTGCAGGGCGGCGAGATCGTGGAGCGGGGGCCTTCGCGGACCGTGTTCGAGACGCCGGCCCACCCCTTCACCCAGGCCTTGGTCAAAGCGCTGCCCAGATTGGGTTGATTCCCCTATACTCACCCGGATCCACCACCACGAACGGAGCGCACGCCATGGCCGACCCTTCCGCCCACGACCCCTCCGGCGAGGTCTCCCAGCCGGATGGCAAGGCGGAGCGGGAGATCCTGCTCTACCTGCAGCTTGAATCGGCCCGTGAGAAGGCGGAGGGCGCCCTGGAACGCCTGGGCGGGGCCGGGTCCCCGCAGGCGGCGGAGCCCGCGTTCAACGAGGCCATGAAGGCCCTGCACGGCGCCATCCAGGCGGCACGGGAGCTGCGGCTGGAGGAGGACGCGCGGGCGTTCGAGGCGCGTCTCGGCCAGGCCCAGGCGGACTTCGAGAAACGGTTCCACTAGTCCGGCCAGGGCGCCCTCGCGCCCGTGGAAACCAGCGGAATCTAGTCCAGTTGACCGTCCAGATGGTAGGGAATGGAGATGACCACGATGCCCGGCCGCGTATAGAGCATGGCCTTCAGGCGCAGGGCCGTCTGGTTGTGCAGCAGGTTGCCCCACCAGTTGTCCGTGACGAATTCCGGGACGATCACGGTGATGGTGATTTCGGGTTCCGCGGCCCGCATGCGGTCCACCTCGTGGAGGATGGGTTCGGCGGTCTTGCGGAAGGGGCTCATGATCACCCGCAGCGGGATGCCTTCGCAGTAGCGGTGCCAGTCGGACTCCAGGCGCAGGAACTCCGCGCTGTGGTGGCCGTGGTCGTCGGTGAAGTCGATGGTGAGGGCCTCCACCTGACCGCGTTCGGCGATGGCCTTGGCGTAGCGGATGGATTCCAGGGTGCCCCGGTGGATCCGGGAGACCAGCACCAGCACGCGGTTCTTGCGGGGATAGACCTCCTCCGTGCGGCTCGCGGCCAGGAGGGAGCGGATCCGGATGTAGTGCCGGTGGATGCGGAAGAAGATGATCACCAAGGTGGGGACCAGCAGGACGATGATCCAGGCGCCGTGCACGAACTTGGTGACGGCGATGTCCAGCATGACCACGCCCGCCGTGGCCGCGCCCACCCCGTTGAGGATGGCCTTGAAGAGCCACCGGGGCTCCTCCTTCTTGCGGTTCACCCAGTGCATCACCATGCCGGTCTGGCTCACGGTGAACCCGATGAACACGCCCAGGGCGTAGAGGGGCAGCAGGAGGTCGGTGTTGGCGTGGCACACCCACACCAGCAGGCAGCTGACGAGGGTGAGGATGAGGATGCCGTTGCTGAAGACGAGACGGTCGCCGCGGCTGGTGAGCTGCTTGGGCAGGAAGCCGTCGGCGGCGTGGAGGGCCGCGAGGCGGGGGAAGTCGGCGTAGGCGGTGTTGGCCGCCACCACCAGGATGGCGAAGGTGAAGCCCTGGGTCAGGTAGTACATCAGCTTGGGCAGGCCGTGGCTGACGTCGCCGTAGATGACCTTGGCCAGCTTGGAGAGCAGGGTCTCCGACACCTGGGTGGCGTCGGCGTTGTGCGCGTAGACCACGCCGAACTTGGCGGCGAGGAGGGTGATGCCCAGGAACATGGTGCCGAGCAGGACGATCATCCACACCATGGTCTTGGCGGCGTTCTTGGCGGCGGGCTCCTTGAAGGCGGTGACGCCGTTGGAGATGGCCTCGACGCCGGTGAGGGCCGTGCACCCCGCGCTGTAGGCCCGCATGAAGATCCACACCATGGCGAAGCCCGACAGGTGCGTGGCCGTCCGGACCGATTCGTGGACCTGGGTCGGGGTGGGGCCGCCGTGCACCACGGCCTTGCCGATGCCCAGGAGGAGCAGCGTCATGATCATGAGGACGAAGCCGTAGGTCGGCACCGCGAAGAACGCGCCCGATTCCTTGACGCCGCGCAGGTTCAGGATCGCGATGAAGGCGATGGCCAGGACGGTGATGAGGACGTTGTGCTCCGTGAGGCTCGGCACCGCGGAGGTCACGGCGGCGACGCCGCCCGAGACGCTGGTCGCCACCGTGAGGATGTAGTCCGTGAGCAGGGCCGCGCCCGCGGTCTGCGCCGCCAGTTCGCCCAGGTTCTCCTTGGCGACGATGTAGGCGCCGCCGCCGCCGGGATAGGCCATGACGGTCTGCCGGTAGCCGATGCCCAGGACGATGAGGAGCCCCGTGATGCCCAGGGCCACCGGGATCGACATGCCGTACAGGGAGGCCGCGGCCGCCGCGAGGCTGACCCCGGCCAGCCCGTGGAGGTTGCTGGAGAGGCTGGCCATGATTTCCTGCGTCGCGTAGGCGACGGAGGAAAGCGCGTCCGAACTGAACACGGACAGGCCGACGAAATTGCTGATCTTGGTGTGGTGTGTTTCGTCGCTCGCCAGCCGGCGTCCTAGCAACATTCTTCTGAATTCCGCCATCTGGTGCGACCTCGGTAGCCCAGGAGTATAACTTGGCACCTGAATAGGGAAATCCACCCCGGCGATGGGTTAGGCCTCTCCAATCCAAGCCTGGCGCGGGGTTGCCCAGGTGGGGCTGGCCCTTCTCCCCGCTCCGAGCGGCGGCATTAAGATTTTGTTAAAGTTGTTTTGAGACGACGTCTCAAAACGCGCAGCCCAGCGAATTCGCGGCCGCCAGGATCCTCCGCCGCTCCTCGGGGAGGTTCCCGGACAGGCCCCCCAGCAGCTCGAGCCTCCCTTCGGGGATTCCCACGCCCAGCATGCGGTCTTCGACCATCACCTTGCGGTGCGCCTCCCGTAGGCCGAGGGCGTCGAGCTTCTCGTCGGTATGGCCCGCGGGCGACAGGGCCAGGGCCTTGCGGATGGGAAGGCGCGTGGTGCGGCTGCGGTCGGCCTCGTAGGCGTAGGCGTAGCCGTAGGTCCACACCCGGTCGAACCAGCCCTTGAGGATGGCGGGGACGTCGGACCACCAGAAGGGGTAGATGAAGACCAGCCCCTGCGCCCGGTCCAGGCGGGCCTGTTCCGCCTCCACGTCCGCGGGGCGGGGGCTCGCCGGGTCCAGGGAGGTCTCCAGGCCGAACTGCTCCGCGTCCAGCAGCGGGTCGAAACCCTCCGCGTAGAGATCCGCGAATTCGACGGTATGTCCCGCGGACGCCAGCCCCGCGCAGAAGGTGTCGGCCACCTCCCCCGTGAAGGAGGCGCGGCGGGGATGGGCGAACAGGACAAGCACGTGCAAGGCGTCACCTCGGGCGGATCTCAACGTACCTTATTCACAGACGGGCCCCCCGGTAAAGGCGCGGACTCGTGAGATCATAAGGCACGGGGGCGTGCGCGAAGCCTTCGCCCCGGCCGATGTGAAGGAGCCGCCATGGCGACTGAACTCTCCGTCCATTCCGTCCACCAGGGCGGCCTGCGTGTCCTGGCCCGTGCCGGCGCCTACGACCTCCAGACCGACTACCCGATGCCCGGAGGCGAGCCCCCCACCGGCCCCACGTCGCTGCAGCTCCTGCTGGCCAGCCTCGCGACCTGCTCTGCCAATGGGGTGGCCGCCCTGCTGCGGCGGGACGGCGTGGTCCCGGCCTCCCTGGAGGTCACCGCCACCGGCCAGCGCCGGGACACGCACCCCACGGTGCTGGAATCCATCCACCTGGCCTTCGACGTGGCCGGGACCGGCCTGGACGCCCAGGCCATGGAGCACGTGCTGGAAACCGCCGAGACGCGCATCTGCCCCGTGTGGGTAATGCTCTCCGCGGGGACGCCCATCACCCGGTCCCTCACCCTTCGCTGAACGGAGCCCGCCATGAAGATGTCCGACATCCCCTTCGCCCTGACCGACTGGTCCGCGGTGGCCCCCACCGAGCACGCCGGCATCACGGGCATGGCCCTGTGGCGCACCGTGACCTGCGGCGGCATCCGGGTGCGCATGGTGGAGTACACCCCGGGATACCTGGCCGATCACTGGTGCTCCAAGGGCCACATCCTCCTCTGCCTGGAGGGGGAGCTCCACACGGAACTGGAGGACGGGCGCACCTTCGTGCTGCGCCCGGGCATGAGCTACCAGGTCGCGGACCAGGCCGAGCCGCATCGGTCCTCGACGCAGGGCGGGGCCAAGCTTTTCATTGTTGATTAGACGGCCACGTCCCCGCGGGGGGCGGGGCCGGGCGCATGGCGCGCCGGGTCCCAGCCCAGGTGGGTCACGAGGATCGTGAGGCACTGCACGAGGATCACCAGGGCGACGCAGGCCGGCCAGCCTCCGAGATGCCAGAGGAAGCCGGGGAATTCCGCGCCGACGCTGCCGCCCACGTAGTAGAAGGTCACGTAGAGGCCCACGGCCAGGGCCTTGTCCCGGGCCGCGGCCAGGCCGATGTAGCTGGTGGTGGTGGCCTGGGCCACGAAGACTCCCGTGCAGCACAGCGCCAGCCCCGCCGCCACGGCCCAGAGGCTCGGCAGGAGGGTCAGGAGCATGCCCAGGGCGCCCGCGCCCATGGAGAGCCGCAGGGCCACCCGGTGCCCGAGGCGGTCGATGATGCGTCCGCAGGGCGGCGTTGCCACAGCCCCGATGAGGTAGGTGAAGAACAGCGAGCTCAGCGCCACCGGCCCCAGGTTGAAGGGCGCCTCGGCCAGGTGGAAGGTCACGTAGGTGAACGTCGCCAGGAGCGAGAACAGCACGCCGAATCCGGCGGCGAAGGTGGCCAGGAGGCGCGGGTTCCGGAGGTGGGCACCGATCCCGGTCCAGAGCGATCCTCCCTGGGGCCGCCGCCTGAAATGACGCTCCGGGGGCAGGAACACCTTGAGCGCCAGGGCTCCCAGCGCCCCCAGGCAGCCGATGACCACGAAGGAGCCGTGCCAGTTCCACCGGGACACGATGAGCCCGCTCAGGAACCGCCCCGTGAAACCGCCGACGACCGTCCCGGTCACGTAGAGGGCCATGGCTCGCCCCGTGCCTTCGGAGGCCCATTCCTCCTGCACGTAGGCCACCGTCACCGCGAACACCCCGGGCGTGAAGAGCCCCTGCAGGAACCGCCAGAAGATGAGCGTGGACAGGCTCGTGGCCGTGGCGTCCAGCAGGGTGGCCAGGGCCAGGAGGGTGGCGGAGGCCACGATGACCTTCTTGCGGCCGAAGCGGTCCGCCACCGAACCCACCAGGGGCGCCGCCAGGGCCACGCCCAGGGTGGCCGCGGTCAGCGTCATGCTCACCGCCGCCTTGCCGGCGTGGAAGGCCTGGCCGAGCATGGGGAGGATGGGCTGGGTCAGGTAGAGGCCCAGGAAGGCGCAGAAGCCCGCGAAGGTCACGCCCCAGGCCCGCCGTGCGGAGCCGGTCATCGCCTGGTGGTCACCGCCGCTTTCCAACGAACCGACTCCCCCGTTCCACCGGGCGCCATCGCCCGGTCGTCCCTTCGGGGCCGTCTCCGTCAGTGCCCGGATTTCGGCGCCCACTCCAGGTTAGCACCGGGGTGGCGGGGCGGGCCCCCGCCGGGAAAGCTGTGATGAAGGCCACTGGGGCTCAGTTCGCCTCGAGCTTGCGGAGGATTTCCGGCGCGGTGCGGTTCGCCGGATCCAGTTCGATGGCGCGGCGGTAGGCCTGGATGGCGTCCTTGCGCCGGCCCTGGGCCGCCAGGCCTTCGCCCAGGCTGTCCCAGGCGTTGCCGGAGTTCGGGGCGGCCTCCACGGCCAGCTGGAACACGGCCACGGCGGCTTCGGGGCG
>DBME01000443.1 GCA_002298155.1 Holophagaceae bacterium UBA706
CGCCGAGGTGGCCTGCAGGAGCTGGGTCCCATCCGCCGGGGGAAGCTGAGTCGCCGCCTGGGCCAGGGCCTGCTGGTGGCGGGAGATCATGGCCGTGGCCTCGTCCAGGGTTCCGGACCAGCTGGGATCCTTGCAGGCGCGCAGGGCCTTGGCGAGGTCGTCGGCGGTCTGGAAGCGCTCCGAGGGCTCCTTGGAGAGGGCCCGGTCCAGGATGCCGCGCACGCTGGGGCTGATGCCGTGGATGGCGGAGAGGTCGATGGGCGGCGCGGTCTCGGAGACGATCTTGAAGAGGATCGTGGTGGTGTTGTCCCCGGCGAAGGGCTTGCGGCCCGTGAGGCACTCGTAGAGCATCACGCCCACCGCGAAGAGATCGGACTGGGTGGTGGCGTGGCCGCCCCGGATGTATTCCGGGGCCATGTAGCTGACGGTGCCCATGACGATGCCGGTGGCCGTCATGTTGCTGTCTTCCATGCGGGCGATGCCGAAGTCCATGACCTTNNGGATGTTGGCGGGCTTGATGTCCCGGTGGATGACGCCGTTGCGGTGGGCGTGGCTGAGGCCGTCGCAGACCTGGGCCAGCACTTCCAGGAACTGGGAGTGGGACAGGGACTGGTTCTTGATGACGTCCTCGAGGTCGTCGCCCTTCACGAATTCCATGACGAGGTACAGCGTGTCGCCGTCCTTGTCGAAGTCGAAGACGGTGACGATGTTGGGATGGCTCAGTTTGCCCGCGGACTCCGCTTCGCGGCGGAAACGGCCTTCCGCCTCCTCGCCCTTGGCGACGTTGGGCAGGATGGTCTTGATGGCCACTTCCCGGCCGATGGCCGTCTGGCGGGCCAGGTAGACTTCGCCCATGGCGCCGGAACCCAGGGATCGGATGATTTCGTACTTGCCGATGGTCTTGGCCATAGTCTGCCCGCGTGTAGGATCGGTTTCATCATACATGGTTCCCGATCCCACGCTTCCGAATACGAGGTTAATGTAGGACAATCAGCCCCGTACGCCATCCTTGGAGAGGTTTCCGATGCCCCATTTCGACACGTTCACCCTGGTGCGCTGGCTGCACATCGTCACCCTCGCCCTGGCCGGGGGCTCCGCCATGGTCGTCCTGCTCCTGGTAGGTTTCGAGGAAAGCCGGGAGGACCTCAAGGGCCTCACCTCCCTCCTGTGGAAGCGCACCGCCGCCTGGGGCTTCCGCTTCGCCTTCCTCCTGGGCCTGGGCCTCCTCCTTTGGAAGGTCAAGATCGGCGCCATGCCCTTCGACGCCGTGTACCTCTCCTGGAAGCTGCCCCTGGCCACCTTCCTCCTGATGTTCTCCGAGATGACCCCCAAGGCCCTCGCCGCCGGCAAGCGCGGCGCGCCCATGCTGGCCTTCGTGCTGTTCCTGCTGGTGGTCTTCGTGAGCGTGAACCACGAGGCCTTCGGGTACAAGGCTCCCAAGGCCCACATGGGGCCCTACACGGGTTCCATGGAATCCGGCAAGTAGCCCATCGGCACAGAAATCAATAACGAAGGGCCAGGTATACGCCCACCTCGGATTTCGAGGCCAGATGGCGTAGGACATCGTCCGGGTCGGGGTAGTACGTGCCATTGACCTCGTCAAAGTGCCACGTGTAGGAAGCGGGGTTCAAGAGCGCCTTTGCAGCCTCTAGGCAACGCTTTCCAGGACGAGCCTACTTCGTGGGCCTGAGCAGGTCCCGCTTTTCCACGAGCACGTATGCGACGCCGCGCCACTCGGCCTCCCGGCCCTTGAAGACGATCTCCGACGCCACGAGGCCCTCCGGCTCCGCCTTGGGATCCGTCCCGTAGAGGAGGCAGGTCTCCCGCTCATGGGCGTCGGGCCCCGTCTCTGGGAAGAGGATGTAGCGCACCAGCCATCGCCCCTGGGCGCCGGCATACACTTCGTAGACGTAGTGGCGGCAGTCCACCCGGGCACGGTTTAGCGAAGCGCTCCGGAGCCAGGCCGGGGGCGCGGGCTCCGCGTGGTAGGGGGGCACGATGCCCAGGGTGCGGCTTCCATCCGGTTCCTGATGGGCTCCGGGGGCCAGGAGCAATGCGGCGAGGAGAGGCAGGGTCATGGGAAGGACTCCGGTGGAGGTCTCCACTATTCACCGTTCTCGCCGGGAATGCCAGCGGCGGCCGGGTCGGCGATCAGAGGGTGTCGAGCCAGGGCTCCAGGCCCTCGATGACGTCCCGGACGCCGGGGCCGAAGCGGGCGTTGGACAGCCAGTGCACGCCCTGGGGCAGGCCTTCCACGGCGCGGCGGACGCGGCCGCGGTGGCCCTTCTCGGCGCGGGGGATGGCGTTGGGGCTCACCTCCTCCCGGGTCTGGAAAGCCTCGGAGAGATTGGGCACCCAACGGCGCAGACGGCCCATCGTCCAGGCCCAGTCCTTGGGCTGGTCGGGCTCGGGATCGCGCCACAGCACCGGATCGCCGATGAAGCTGCGGAACTGCATGCGGTCCTCCGGGGCGGAGCCGGAATCGATCCAGGAGGGCACCAGGGTCCCCAGGTAGGGCCGGCCCTCCTCGGGGTGGATGAGGAAGCCGAAGCCGTCCTTGAAGGGCGCCAGGGGGGTGTGGCGGCTGTGCCAGAGCCTCACGGAGGTGTAGGGGATCTCCCGCAGGGCCTGGGCGGAGGCCTCGGCGTGGGGGCCCAGGAGGGCGGCGGCTTCGAAGGCGGGAAGCGCCAGGATGACCCGGTCCACGATGCGCTCGGCGCCCGGGGCCTTGACGCGCCACCGGCCGTCCGGGGTGCGCTCCAGGCTCTCGGCCCGGAGGCCCGTGTGCACGGAGGAAAGGCGCTCGGAGAGGCGGATGGGCAGGCTGCCCATGCCCCCTTCGGGCACCTGCAGGTGGCTCACGCCGGATTTGCGGATGCCGTTGAAGAGGCTGCCGTGGGACTCCCACTGCCGCAGCTTGGGGATGGCGTCGACGCTCAGCAGCTCGGTGGGGGAGGCCAGGATGCCGGCCACCATGGGGGGCAGCAGCTCCGTGGCGATGCCCTTGCCGGCGCGGCGGGCCATGAAGTCCGCCAGCCCCTCCTCGGGCTCCTCGGGTCCCACGGGCATGAAGGGCTCGAAGCACATGCGGAACTTGGTGCTCCAGGACATGAGGGCGGTGGTGACCAGGCCCACGGGATGCGCGGGCACGGGCACGAGCCGGCCGCCGGTGCCCACCCAGCGGGCACCCTTGCCGGGGCTCTTGAGCTGCAGGTCCAGGGCCTTGAAGAGCACGTCCGTGCGGCTTCCCGGCGTCACCAGTACGCCCTGGGGGCCGCGTTCCATGCGGCCGGGGCGGCCGTCCTCGGTGGGCCAGGCGAGGGTCTTGACCCAGCCGCCCACGGCGCCGTCCGCTTCCCACACTTCCGCGTTCTCTCCCCGTTCCTGCAGGTAGTAGGCGGCCAGGAGCCCGGTGATGCCTCCGCCGAGGATGAGGGTGGTCATGGGAGCCTCGCTTGGATGATGGTGTTCAGTTCGCGGCCAGGGCCGCCAGGGTCCGTCGCGCCAGGCATCGGATGTAGGCGTCGGCGGCGCCCGGGGCCGGAAGGCGCCGGTAGCTCCGGACGCCGGCCTCGCGGGCCACTTCACTGAACAGGATATCCAGTTCGTGCAGGGTCTCGATGTGCTCGGTGACAAAACTCACCGGCAGCACGACGATGTCCATGCCGCCCAGGGTGCGCAGCACGGAGCCCAGCTCCGGCTCCAGCCAGCGGATGGGCCCCACCTTGCTCTGGTAGGCCAGGCGGAAGCCGCCAGGGATGTCGCCTACGCGGGCCTTGAGGGCCGCCACGGTGGCTTCGATCTCCCGCTGGTAGTTGTCGCCCTTGGCGATCTGCTTGGCGGGCAGGCTGTGCGCGCTGAAGACCACCGTGGCGCCGGGCACCTCCTTGAGGGCCGCCTCCAGGGGCGCCGCCAGGGCGTCCAGGTAGTCGGGGTCCGTGGCGTAGTGGAGGACGCCGGGCAGCACTTCGAGGCCCTGGGCCTTGGCCTCGCGCTCCAGTTCCAGCAGGCTGGAGCCGGTGGTGGCGCGGCAGTCGTGGGGGTAGAGGGTGACGGGCAGCAGCCGGCGCACGCCCTGGCCTCGCAGGGATTTCAGCACGCCCGCGGCGCGCGGCGAGGTGTAGCGGAACAGGATGCGCACGGGCTCGGGCCGCCCCGCCTCGCGCA